>JBQCHB010000587.1:0-5280 GCA_051955075.1 Flavisolibacter sp. | reverse complement strand
CCGATCCAAAGTATTGGATAAAATCGGAGAGGGTTTTTATCAGCCTCATGGGAGATTCATAAAAGATCATAGTTCTCTCTTCCTGCGCCAATTGGGTAAGCAAGGTATGCCGCCCTTTTTTTAAAGGCAAGAACCCTTCAAATGCAAAACGGTTGGTTGTCAGGCCGCTATTTACCAATGCAGGCACAAAAGCCGTGGCGCCAGGAAGCGTTTCCACTTTAATGTTGTTTTTGATGCACTCACGAACCAATAAAAAGGCCGGATCAGAAATACCTGGCGTCCCGGCATCGGTAACTACAGCCATGGTTTTACCAGCAAGCAATTGATCAATTAAATGCTGCAAGATTTTGTGCTCATTGTGCTGGTGATAAGGCGAAAGCGGCTTTTGTATCTGATAATGATTGAGCAGTTTGGAAGTGGTTCGTGTGTCTTCTGCTAAAATCACATCAACCTGTTGCAACACTTCCATTGCACGGAGCGTAATGTCTTTTAAATTGCCGATGGGTGTAGGAACCAGGTAAAGCATATTGAATGGTTGAAAGGTGGACTGGTTGATTAGGTTGAGAAGTCAACCTTTCAACACATCAACTTAGTCAACGGATATTTCAAAATATTCCATTACCGGATTTGCCAATAGTTTTTTGCTGGCTTCTTGGGCCAGTAGTTTTGCTTCTTCTATTGTATTGGCCTCTATTTGAAGCGAAATATTTTTCCCGATACGAACGTCTTCAATATTTTTCAAACCCAGGTTGGTCAGGCCTGTCATTACAGCTTTTCCTTGCGGGTCTAATAATTCTTTTAAAGGCATTACTTTAACCTGGATGGAGAATTTCATCTTTTTGAAAATTTAATGCGCAAACCTAAGGAATGTTTGGAAGTTTGAGGTTTGAAGTTTGGTGATAGTTGAAAGGCAGTTCTCTCTATCGGTTAATCATCATACCGTCACGTCAAGTGTAGTTCTGTTTGCATCGGCTACAATGTGCGGTGGTTCTTTGGCAAAAGAGGAAAAAATAAGGTACAAAACAAAAATTACCGGCACGGCCAGCCATTTCAACACAACAATACACACCAAAGAAATCAATACAAGCAGGTATTTCGACAAATTATTTTTAAAAGAATAATCCGTGAATTTCATAGCCATGAAACTGCGATTGCTGATCATTAAATAACTTACAATAAGGATTACAGCATACAACAACCACACATTGATAAAGTATTGCTGAACGCCAAAGTACTGGTACCAAATAATCAACGGGAAAGACGCTACCAACAAACCTGCTGCGGGGCAAGGCACACCACGAAAATTATAAGTTTGATTGGTGCTGATGTTAAACTTAGCCAACCGCCAGGCTACAGCGCAGGAATAAATAAATGCTGGCAATAGTGCGACAACGGAAACATCCAAACCACCTTCTTCTCTTGCATAACCAATGCGGAGCAGTTGATACAAAATCATTCCCGGCGCCACACCAAAGCTAACCACATCGCACAACGAATCGAGTTGCTTTCCTTTTTCAGAATTGGCTTTTAGCAGGCGGGCTAAAAAACCGTCTAAAAAATCAACGATAGCAGCGCCAAAAATAAAAAGTGAGCCCTGCCAGATCTTTTCAGGCAATGTTACCTGCGATGCTCCTAATTGATCTAACACAACGATAGTCTCTCCTGTTTGAAGAATGAGCACAATGGCAATGCAACCGAAAACGAGGTTTATAAGCGTAAATATGTTTGGTATTTGTTTCATTAGCAGATTATCAAATTAGCACTTTAGCAATTATTTCTTCATTATAGCTTCTATTTCTTCTACAGTAACAGGTATGCCTTCAAACAGGTCAATGTTGCCTCTTTTGGTGATCCATACATTGTTTTCGATTCTTACACCCATACCTTCTTCTTCAATATAAATTCCGGGTTCTACTGTAAAGAGCATCCCCGCTTTTATAGGTTCGGTTCTTGTTCCTAAATCATGCACATCTATTCCTAAATGGTGCGAAATACCATGATACAAATATTTTCTGTAGGCCCGGTTTTCAGGATCTTCATTTTTTACATCCGATTTTTTAAGCAAACCAATTTTTAAAAATTGCTGCGTAGCTTCTTCACCTACTTTCTCTGTATAGTCGTTAATAGTGATGCCGGGTTTCAATAAACTTTTGGCGTAGTCGTGCAAATGCAAACAGGCATTGTAAACCGTTTTCTGTCTCCTGCTAAATTTCCCATTCACCGGAATGGTACGTGTAAGGTCGGCATTGTAACCACCATAAGCAGCGCCAAAATCCATCAATATCAACTCACCATCTTTGCACTCCTGGTTGTTTGCCACGTAATGCAGCGTTCGTGCCCTGTCGCCACTGGCAATGATGCTTCCATAGGCTTCTCCCGTTGCTCTTTGCGATAGAAATGAATGCATAATTTCCGCTTCTATCTCATACTCCATTACGCCGGGATGAATGAACTTCATCACCCGTACAAAAGCATTATGCGTAATGTCAATTGCCTTTTTGGTTACTTCAATTTCGTACTCTGTTTTAATGCTCCTGAGATCTTTTAAAATTCTCGCAGCTCTTTCATATTGATGCAACGGGTAGCGGCTTCTCATTTCATCAACAAAACGATAATCTCTTGTACGCAGCCAGCTTGCCTTACGATCATTCTCATTCGTATCTAAATAAATAGTGTCGGCCAAATGCAGCCATGTTTGCAGTAAGGCGTCAATGCTATCTACCCACACAATTGTTTGAATGCCGCTGATGGCTGTTGCTTCTTCTTTGCGCAGCCGCTTTCCATCCCATTTTTCTTTCATTTCGTTTGGACGTACCAACACCAATACTTCCCGGTATTTCCCATCAATATTATCAGGATATAAAATCACCATGCTATCTTCCTGCGCAATGCCGCTGAGCCAATACAGATCGCTGTTTTGCTTAAAAGGATACAGTGCATCGCCATTGCTTGGCACCTCATCATTGCTAACAAAAATGGCAATTGAATTAGGTTTAATTTTTTCAACGAAACGTTTTCTGTTGGTAACAAAAAGCTCAGGATTTAGCGGAAGATTTTTCATGTTCGTCTTTTTATCTATTGGGCAAAATAACCGAATTGATGAAATTTTTCAGCAATTATTATTTTAAACCGATGATTTACATTGTGTAGACAGAACACTTGAAAAGGGTACGAATTTATTATAACTTACCTTTGTGTTCTAACAAAAAACGATTGCCTGCTATGTCAGTACCTACTATTTCTATCTCCAAAACGGAGTTGGTGAAGCTTGGCTTAACGAAAACTGAAAGCATTCACTATCAGTCCGCACCCGATGAACTGGTGCAGGATACATTGCGAAGAGGCGAAGGCATCTTAACAGATACGGGTGCCTTATCCATTAACACCGGCGAGTTCACCGGCCGGTCGCCCAACGACAAGTTCACAGTGAAGGATAAAGTAACAGAAAGCACGATTCACTGGAACAACTTCAACATTCCAATTGATGAAAAGTTTTTTCACATCGTACACAAAAAAATGATGGACTATCTGGGCCAAAAGCCCGAAGTGTGGGTAAGAGATTGCTACGCTTGTGCCGATCCGCGTTACAGGCTGAACATCCGCGTTATTACCGAAAAGCCGTCTACAAACCTTTTTGCGTACAATATGTTTCTGCGCCCTACGGAAGACGAGTTAGAAGACTTTGTGCCTGAATGGCATTTGGTTTCGGCACCAGGTTTAAAATTAGATGCAAAAGAATGTGGCATTCGCCAGGGCAACTGCGTTATAGTTTCCTTTACGCACAAAACTATTTTAATTGCAGGCACAGCTTACACAGGCGAAACCAAGAAAGGGATTTTTGCGATTCTCAATTACATTTTGCCACAAGAGAAAAATGTGCTCAGCATGCATTGCTCCGCCAATATGGGTGAAGGTGGCGACACCGCTATCTTCTTTGGCCTGAGTGGAACAGGTAAAACTACTTTAAGTGCCGATCCTTCCCGCAAGCTAATTGGTGATGACGAACATGGTTGGACCGATGATGGTGTTTTTAATTTTGAAGGTGGTTGCTATGCAAAGCTCATTAATCTTTCAGAAGAAAAAGAGCCGGAAATCTTTCATGCTATACGCCCCGGTGCCATTGTAGAAAACGTTGGTTTCTTTGAAGGCACCCGCAGCATCAATTTCGATGATAGTTCCATTACAGAAAACACACGGGTATCTTATCCTCTCGATTTTATCAGCAATGCATTAGAACCATCCATTGGTAATACGCCAAAAAACATTTTCTTTCTTACCTGCGATGCTTATGGTGTGCTGCCCCCTATTTCCAAACTAACAAAGGAGCAGGCCATGTACCAGTTCATTTCGGGTTATACTGCAAAAGTTGCGGGTACAGAAACCGGTGTTACGGAACCAAAGCCCACTTTCAGTGCCTGCTTTGGCGCACCATTTTTGCCGCTGCACCCAGGTAAGTATGCTGATATGTTGGGCAAGAAAATGGAGCATCACCATGTAAACGTTTGGTTGGTTAACACTGGCTGGACAGGCGGCCCTTATGGCCAAGGCAAGCGTATGAAATTATCTTTTACAAGAGCTATGATTGCAGCTGCACTTGATGGCCGGTTAGATGATATAGAAACCGAAGTTGATCCTGTTTTTGGTGTAGCAGTTCCTAAAGAAGTACCGGGCGTGCCGGCAGAAATATTAAAACCAAAAAATACATGGGCTGACAAAAATGCCTATGATGCCAAGGCAAAATACCTGGCTGGTTTATTTGTACAAAATTTTGAGAAGTACGCCTCTGGTGTTTCAAAAGCTGTGTTGGATGCGGCGCCGAAGGTGTAGGATTTCTTTTAAGATGAATAAATAAAGAGCCCAACTCTTCTGAGTTGGGCTCTTTACTGAAATAAGGCCAGTTACATCACCGCAATAACTTTTCAATTTCAGGTTTAAAATATTTTTCAATCATGCGATCATTTTCGTTAGCGCCTAAACTGCCTCCAAGTGTGATATAACTTATTCTGCCCTCTTTATTAAGAATCATATTCGTTGGATAACCGAACCCCAAATTTAAAACCTGCGCAGAATCATGCGAGAGCAGCAGTATGGGATATTGAATTTTATATTTTTTAACTGCCCTTTCTGCGTTTTCTTTTGTTTCGAATGTAATGGCATAGAATTGAAAGCCTGATGTGTCCTTGTACAAATTATACAGACGATTAAGCATAGGTATTTCTGCAATACATGGATGACAGCTCTCAAACCAAAAATTGAGGAATGTGGTTCTTTTGCCTACGT
>JBQCHB010000586.1:0-7120 GCA_051955075.1 Flavisolibacter sp. | reverse complement strand
TAATCACCAGGAACGTCTTTTCCAATCGTGCTAAAAATTCTTTCAACCTGGTAAGGCTTGAATACATGTTTAAACAAAAACGGAACACCAAAGCGCTGAATGCCTACACATAAGGCCCAAACCAAAGCAACTTTAACCAGTATACCTCTTTTTCTTCTCGATTGTCTGTATATAATATAGCCTACCAGGCCTGCTATAACTGTTAGTGCAATAGCCAACAGGTTTTTTTCTACCAGCAAAGTGGCTACTACCAGGGCGGCAACAGAAAAACCAACAATTAAAATGGTAGCAGGCAAACCTTCACGGTACATCACAATAAAAAAGGAAAAATATACTAAAGCCAATCCTGTTTCGCTTTGCAGAATAGCCATCATAGAAGGCAGCAATACAATACCTGCCGCAATCAACTGCGAACGGGTTTTACTAAAATCAAGGTTTGGAAGTGAAAGGTATTTTGACAATGCCAGGCATACACAAAGCTTACAGAACTCTGCCGGTTGAAATTGAAAACCGCCAAAGCGAATGATAGATTCAGTACCCTTAATTCTTGTATGAAAAGGAAAGACCAGGAGCAATAGCACAATACCTATGGCATACCATAAATTGGCCGTGGCGGTAAAAAATTTGCTGTCGGTTAATAAAATAAAAATACCCAATACAGCTGCAATGAAAAAATAATACATCTGCTTGCTGTAGTCAGTTTTAAAAGAAAAAAAGCTGGAAACAACAGGGTCGCCATCTTTATAAGTAACGGCAAATATGGCTGTAATGCCAACAATTACCAGTAACAGGTAAAGCCATACCAGGCTTGTGTCAATTCCTTTAGATATATTTCCGGTATCTCTTTTATTCATTATATTTAGGATATTCTTTTATTTTAAACTTAACTATTATGAACAAAGACAAATTTTCTTCTTTGGGAAATCCTCTTTCAAAAAATGAACAGAAAAAAATTCTTGGTGGTACTGACGACCCATCGTGTTCTTGGTGCACTGCAGGTTCAAGTTCCGGTGATAAATGTTTCCGGAACCCTGGTGATGCAGTAAACTATTGCGCAAATTCAGGATGCTATAGTGTGTACTCTGTGTGCCCATGAGTTTTATGAATGGAGGAACACTATATAGCATAGTGTTCCTCCTCTTTGTTTGTAATGCGGTCAATTTTATAAAAAACAGTTTGTGCTGGTACTCTTGAGGGAAGGTTTTTACTTTTTTTAGGTAAATACTTTTTGATGTAATTGCTATCCTTAGTAATCTTAAACCATTTAAAAGCTCGTACAGAATCATCAATATACTGCAGCCTGGGTAAATAACCCGGCATCAGGTTAGCAGCGGCAATACGATCAACTTCTTTCAACCTGTCGGCTCTTAAGGAGTCAGTCAGGTATTTTTCAATCATGAGGTAAGCCATAGGGCCAGCCCAGGTAGAGCCATAGCCCCCGTTCTCCACAATAACAGCAATGGCAATTTTGGGGTCTTCCCTGGGCGCAAAGCAGGAAAAAAGGGAGTGATCTTTTAGTTGCAGCACTTTGCCATCCAGCACAATTTTGTTTTCTGCTGTACCGGTTTTGGCGCAAATGTTCACGCCTGGAATTTTAGGAATGCCTGCAGCTGTTCCCACCAGTGTTACATCTTCCATACCATCTATCACATCTTCATAATCGCTATCGGAAATATGAACGGGTATGTTGTGGCGCACCTTGTATTTAGCAAGCAAAGAATCGTCCTTTGATTCGTCCTCTATACTTTTTACGAAATGTGGTGTATAGAAATAGCCCTTGTTGGCAATAATGCTCATGGCATTGGCAATTTGCAATGGGGTGGCCAGCATTTTATCTTGCCCTATGCCCAAAGTAACATTGGTGCACGAATTCCATGAACCCCGGTAATCTTTATTATACACCGAAGTATCCGGAATATTGCCCCTGTCCTCACTGGGAAGATCGATACCTAAGGAATTGCCATAGCCGAAAGCGTTCATATATTCCTTCCATTTGGCATAGCCTTTTTTTACATTACCAATCTTGGGGTTATCGACTGTAAGTCTGTAAGCCATAGAAAAAAACGAGTTGCACGAATGTGCAATAGCTAAACGCAGGTTGGAAGAATGACCAGCCCATTTCTCTGTACAGCGAACCGGCCTTGCACAGCCATAATAGGCGCCGGTGCAGCCAATGCCCGATGCCTGGGTAATAACACCCTCGTCTAAACCAATTAATGCACCAATGGGCTTATAAGTAGAACCAGGCGGATATTGACCTTTGATGGCCCTGTTTAATAATGGCCGTGAAACATCTAAAACAAATTTGCTGTAGGTTCTTTTAAAATTAGCGCCGGTTAAATCGTTAGGATTAAATGTGGGTCCAGAAGCCATGGCAATAATGCCGCCGGTTTTAGGCTCAATGGCCACAATGGCGCCGATCTTATTGGTCAGTAATTTTTCAGCAAGCTTCTGTAATTCTATATCAACATAAGTATTTAAAGCGTTTCCGGAAATAGGTTTTTCATCCATTTCTCCTTTTTCATAAGAACCCACCAACCGGTTTCTGTGATCTTTAATTAAATATTGAATGCCTCGCTGGCCCATTAACACTTTTTCGTAATTGGCTTCCAAACCGGTTCGGCCCACATAATCGCCGGGCTGGTAGAACCCATCAGAGCGGGCAATAATGCCAGAATCTACTTCGCCGATATATCCCATGAAATGGGCACCGGCATCATAAGGAAAGGTACGTACGGGCCTGTCCTGCAAATAAAATCCCTGCTCTTCAAAACGCCACATGTTCTCTTGCAAGCGGGCATATTTTTGAGGAGATAACAAACCTTCAAATGAAGACGGACGGTAGCGGCCATTGCGAATAATGGCATCGAGCATGCGTGACTTGAATTCGGCTGTATCAATTTCCAGCAACTGGCACAAATAAGCCGTGTCAAGGTTTTTTACCTCTGATGGCGTCACCATCAGGTCAAACATTTGCACATTGTTCACTATGGCCCTGTGCTTCCTATCGAAAACAATACCACGGGGCGGGTACACAATTTTTTTGAATACGGCATTGTTAAGCGCTGCCAGCTTATACTTACCCGATACAATCTGTAAATTAAAAAGCTGGCCAAGCATTACAAGAAAAGCGGCAATAAAGATCAGTCGTATGATATAACTTCTCGATTGGTTAAACACAGGCATTGATTATGGCGAAGTCAATAAAATTATTTCAGAGAAAGCAAATGCTATGCAAATTTGATAAAGGTTTTGCGCAATGCAAAAGAACAGCGAAGAAGTTTTCTTATTTTTTTATTAAAGCCTCTTAATGTTCGATGATTCTTCTTGCCGTAAAATACATCAATTGTGAGAAATAATTTGTGCATAGAGAAGTTCCAAAACCAACGATAAAGTCGGCCTATGCCACCTCAAATATTGAACTTCAAACCTCAACACTCAAGCCGTGTTGGTTCTGAATTTTACTTTTCTTGGGAAAAGCAATTCTGTTGTAAATATCAGCAGCAGGCTGATAGCTGTGGTAGACAATACCTTCAATATAAAATCTATAAAAGAACCTACATAAATAAATTCCAGTAAAAGAAGGTACATGTTATGTAAAAGCGTTAGTGTTAAAACGTACACGGCGTAAGGAGCCCAGCCCATGGCCCGCGGCGACGGCTCACGATAGTTAAACTCTGTTGTGTCTTTGGGTATTAATATATTAATGATGAAGGGACGGATATAGGCAATTAACACGCAGGCAGCGGCATGCAGTCCGGGTGTATTGGTAAAATAATCGAGCAGCAAACCGGCAACAAACCCTGTAAGCAAAAGGCCCAGGCGGCTCATGCTGAACGGCAGCCAAATGATGAAAAGAAAATACAGGTAAGGAACAATATACCTGTGCAGGTGCGGAATTTTGTTTAGTACATATACCTGCACTAAAACGAAAACAAATAATCTAAAAATATTTTTAACCAGGTCGCTCACTTATTTTGTTTTTTGCTGCTCTATCTTTTTTTCTGTGTCTTTCTCTAACTCCACCTGTTCTTCCCGCTGCAGGTTTTCTACCACAAATACCTGCTGCACGTTATTGAAATTAACTGCAGGCCTGACCTTTAATAAAAAAAGCCCTGTTGCAGGATCAACGCCAATAGCCGAAACGGTACCTATGATCTTATCGGGCGGAAAGTTGTAAGAATATTTGCTGGTTACTACCGTGTCGCCAACCTTTACCTGTACATTTTTAGGAATGCCTTCGAAGGTGACGGTTTTGGGGTCTTTGCCATCCCACTTTATCCTGCCAGACTCACCCGTTTTCTTTAGAGAAGCACTTACAGAGCTTTGAACGTGCAATAAACTCATTACCTGGCTAAAGTTGGGACTTACATTCACCACTACACCAACCACAGAACCATCAGAGCTCAACACGGCCATGTTATCTTTAATGCCATATGTAGCGCCACGGTCTAACTGTAAATAATTCTTGTCAAAGTTTACAGTATTGTACACCACTTTTGCATCCAGCCAGTAATAACGCCGTACGCCTTTGGTAGAATCAATCATCACAGTATCAGTAACAGCTTTTTTAGTGCTGTCGGGATAATAAAAGTTGCTGCGCAACAGGTTCATAAGAGAATCGTTCATGCGGTGTACCCGCTTATTCTCTTCTCCCTGGTGAAAATAATCATCTAAACGATCGACCTGCGTATTAATAGTGCCGGTGAATTGGTTGGCAATGCCTAAACCTATAGTGCGGTGAAAACGATTATAATTAAACAGCATCCATAGTGCGATGCCCTGCAAAACCAAAAAGGCAAGGAAGGTAAAATACCGTCGAATGAAAAGAAAAATGTTACGCATAGAAGGTTTAAGGTTTAAGGCTTAAGGTTTAAAGGTTCGGCTTATTGCCTTACACCCATACCCTTTACCTTTCCCTATCTCATTACAAAAGGATAACGGTCGTAATTTTTTAAAGCAAGCCCTGTGCCGCGAACCACACTCTTCAGAGGATCGTCGGCAACATGAACAGGCAATTTTATTTTTTGGCTAAGGCGTTTATCTAATCCTTTTAACAAAGCTCCACCACCGGTTATGTACAAGCCACGGCGATAAATATCGGCAGCTAACTCGGGAGGTGTTTGTTCCAAAGCCTTCAATACCGCTTCCTCAATTTTGAAAATGCTTTTATCTAAAGCCTCTGCAATTTCCTGGTAGCTTACCATAATTTGCTTGGGAATACCTGTTACAAGGTCACGGCCATTTACCGGAATATCATCAGGCGGATTATCCAAATCTTTCATGGCAGCGCCAATCTGAATTTTGATCTGTTCGGCTGTACGTTCACCGATCAAAAGGCTATGATAACGACGCAGGGCTTCCATAATGTCGGCGGTAAATTCGTCTCCGGCAATACGGATAGATTGATCGCAAACAATTCCAGCAAGGGCAATTACAGTAATACCGGTGGTACCTCCACCTATATCAATGATCATGTTTCCAACCGGCTCTTCTACGTCAATGCCAATACCCAAAGCTGCTGCCATAGGCTCGTGAATGAGGTAAACTTCTTTGGCTCCGGCTTGTTCAGCACTGTCGCGAACGGCACGTTTTTCTACCTCGGTAATGGAGGAGGGAATGCAGATCATCATGCGCCAGCTTGGAGGAAATAAAGGTTTTTTGGGGTAGACCAATTTGATCATTTCACGAAGCATGAGCTCGGCAGCATTGAAATCGGCAATTACGCCATCCTTTAACGGGCGGATCGTTTTAATGCTTTCGTGGGTTTTTTCATGCATCATTAAGGCTCGTTTACCAACGGCCAAAACTTCTTTCGGGTTATTGCGGTTCAAGGCTACAATAGAAGGCTCGTTCACCACTACTTCGTCGTTATGGATTATCAAGGTATTGGCCGTTCCCAAGTCTATCGCTATTTCCTGCGTGAACCAATTAAAAAGTCCCATGCTTCTGTATTGGATTTAAGGTTTTTGAAGGTTGTGTGCAAAGTTGTGAGAAATAAATTGAAATGTCAAAGTAAAAAGCCTTGAGTAGCGACATTTTTTTAAGAAAATCAATGATTTAAGAAAGTTTATCTGTTTACGGGTTCACCGGTTCACGAGTTATCTGCTTACTTGACTCACGAACTCATAAACTTGCAACTTGTGCGCTATTTTTACCTGGTGAAGATCATCAATCGAACCGTATTGATTCTTTCTCTTGTAAGTCTTTTTGCTGATGTAGCCAGCGAAATGCTTTACCCTATAGTGCCGGTTTACCTTGAGCAGGTCGGTTTTTCCGTGTTGCTCATTGGTATTTTGGAAGGCATTGCCAATTTTACTGCAGGATTAAGCAAAGGTTATTTTGGTAAGCTAAGCGATGAAAAAGGTCTTCGGATTCCGTTTATTAAAAGTGGCTATTTTTTGAGCGCCATTTCAAAACCCATGATGGCTGCCTTTATTTATCCAATCTGGATCTTTTTTGCACGAACGATTGACCGCCTGGGAAAAGGCTTGCGTACCGCCGCCCGAGATGCGCTGCTTTCTCAAAACGCTACATCGCAAACTAAGGCCAGGGTATTTGGCTTTCATCGTAGTATGGATACTTTGGGTGCAGCCATTGGCCCATCTTTAGCATTGCTGCTACTGCTGTTATTTCCTAACCGATATGCACTTATTTTTTTAATTGCTTTTATACCCGGTTTAATTTCTGTTGCACTGGTATTTTTTTTAAAAGAAAAAAAGAACCCTGCATCTACACTTGGTAAAGGCACCTTTTTTTCTTTTTTTAAATATTGGAAAATTGCTTCACCGCAATACAAAAAACTGGTCATCGGTCTTTTGTTTTTAGCCTTGTTCAATAGTTCTGATGTTTTTCTTTTGCTGAAAACGAAAGAAATAACCGGAAGCGATCAGTTGACCATCGGCGCTTATATTTTGTATAACATCGTTTTTGCAGCGGCTTCTTACCCGTTAGGCGCATTGGCCGATAAAATTGGTATTAGAACCGTTTTCTTTTCGGGGTTGATTTTGTTTGCAGTCGTGTTTTTGTTTTTTTGGGTCACAAGGTCGGTGTGTTTTATTTTTTGGTGGTTTTTGGTGTTCGGCAATTTTGGCGCTGCGACCGTGGGCCGTTCCAAATC
>JBQCHB010000585.1:0-4378 GCA_051955075.1 Flavisolibacter sp. | reverse complement strand
ACTACCATTTGCGCAGCTATCAGCGTTCTTGCATTTGCCCTTTTAATATTCTTAGTTGACAGAAAAGGCAAAGAAAATTGGTTTAAGATCATAAAGCCTGCCGGTACGAGTACGTTAACCTGTTATCTTCTTCCATACTTTCATTTGGCCATCTTTATTTCATTAATAGGAATTCATTTACCGCTGGTTCTACGAACCGGGGTTGCGGGCATCATCAAATCTCTGCTATTTGCATTGCTTATTGTGTTGGCCACAGGTTGGCTTGAAAAACGAAGGCTCAGGTTAAAAATTTAAAATTAGATAGTACTCAATGGCTGTACCAGATGCCCAATTTTTTGAAAGAAACAATTTCATGATAAATAAATATAATACACTATTTTGCATACTCCAGGTAAGTGGTATAACCTTCAATATTAAAAGAAGATACCTGAGCTGACATCGTAATACTTTATTCAACTTTAAACGCGAAGCATGATAAAGCATTTAGCCCCAAAAAATATAGTGCACTCCAACCGTTTGTCATATCGCCGGATATGATACAAATCATTAATTAAATTTCTTTGCTATGATCGCGCTCATAAAATAAAGAATAGCCGGTCTGTAATATTGCAAAGTAAAAATTTAAGCAAAAAGAATTTAATACTTCCATTAACTTCTTCAGGCCGTTGATAACCGATAAATAAAACAATTTCCATTTATTCACTCTTCAAATCAATTTATGAAAAAAAGTCTCTTACCGGTACTTTCCATTTTCACAGCAGCAGTGCTGTTTGGTATAACCGGTTGCAAACCCAAAAACGCGGGCAACGCCGCAGAAGGCGACGCCGCATCTAAAGTTTATGTAGCTCCGGGAAAGTATGATGAGCTTTACAATTTCGTTTCCGGAGGATTTAGCGGACAGGTAAGTGTTTACGGACTACCCTCAGGCCGTTTGCTAAGGGTAATTCCTGTTTTTTCAACAGATCCTGAAACAGGCTATGGCTATAGTGAGAACACGAAGCCAATGCTTAATACTTCTCATGGCATGATTCCATGGGACGACCAGCACCACCTGGATCTTTCACAAACCAATGGCGAAGTAGATGGACGCTGGATTTTTGCAAATGGTAACAATACGCCGCGCATTGCTCGTATCGATTTAAAAACTTTCCGTACTGCTGAAATTCTTGAAATACCTAACAGCGCCGGAAACCACTCTTCACCTTTTATCACCGAAAACACAGAATATGTGGTTGCAGGAACCAGGTTTAGTGTTCCTATGGATAACGAAAACAAGGATGTGCCCATTGATAGTTATAAGAAAAACTTTAAGGGCACAGTAAGCTTTATAAGCGTTGACCCGCAAAGTGGAAATATGAAACTGGCTTTTCAACTTATGCTCCCGGGAATTGATTTTGACCTGAGCCATGCCGGCAAAGGCCCGAGCCACGGATGGTTTTTCTTCAGTTGTTATAACTCAGAGCAGGCGCACACTTTGCTTGAAGTAAATGCTTCACAAAGAGATAAGGATTTTATCATGGCGGTAAACTGGAAGAAGGCCGAGGAATATATCAAACAAGGAAAAGGCAAAAAGCAAACTGTGAAATATGCGCACAATGTCTACAGTGATAGCACACATACTGCCACCTCAACTATCGAAACTGAAACATTGGTGTTGGATGCCAAAGATTTGCCGGGAATTGTGTATATGATTCCATGTCCTAAATCTCCTCACGGTTGCGATGTTGATCCTTCCGGTGAATATATTGTGGGCAGTGGAAAATTGGCCGCCTTGATTCCCGTATTTTCTTTTCAAAAAATACAAAAGGCCATTGCAGATAAAAACTTTGATGGTGATTACGAAGGCCTTCCTGTAATCAAATACGAAGCTGCCTTGCACGGAGAAGTAAAGAAACCCGGCTTAGGCCCGTTACATACTGAGTTTGATGGTAAAGGCAATGGATACACCACCATGTTTATTTCTTCAGAAGTGGTAAAATGGAGCCTTAAAGATTTAAAAGTACTTGACAGGCACGCCACTTACTACTCTCCGGGCCACCTGATGATTCCTGGCGGCGATTCTAAAAAGCCGTACGGTAAATACCTGGTGGCTTATAACAAAATTACCAAAGACAGGTATCTGCCAACAGGGCCCGAGCTGGCTCAAAGCGCTCAGTTGTTTGACATCAGCGGCGACAAGATGAAGTTGCTTTCTGATTATCCAAGCATTGGCGAACCCCACTATGCGCAGGCTATACCCGCAAGCATTGTTTCTAAAAATTCCGTGAAAATTTTCGACATTGCTAAAAATGCAAATCCTTTCGCAGCGCTTGGTGAAAAGAATTCAAAAGTAGTTCGGAACGGCAATCGTGTGGATGTATATATGACGATGATCCGGTCGCATTTATCACCGGATAACATTGAGGGTGTGAAAGTAGGCGACGAAGTATATTTCCACCTTACTAACCTCGAACAGGATTGGGATGTGCCACACGGCTTCGCCATTAAAGGAGCGAACAATGCTGAATTACTGGTAATGCCGGGTGAAACACAGACATTGAAATGGCTGCCCACAGAAGTGAATGTGTATCCTTTTTATTGTACTGACTTCTGTAGTGCTTTACACCAGGAAATGCAGGGTTATATCCGTATCTCCGCCAAAGGCTCCAATGTTCCAATCTCATTTAGTCTCGGCAAAAATTCTGATGCTCCGGCAAATCCGGATTCGGCCCAATCAAAATAATTAAACGAACATCAACAGGGCGGCCAGGCCTGTTGATGTTTAAGTTTATAGAAATCAAGTACTTTAGAATTAGAATATTTAGCTTAACTCAGTCCTCTTTTCAAATCACATAAATGAACAATGACAATCTATCAGCGCTTTCAAAAATCTTAATCTTTATAAGCGGCATTCTATTGATTCTGGTTTTATTTGTGCCTTTGTGGCAAATAGAACTCGAAGCGCCACAATATCCTGAAGGGCTTGTTTTAAAAATGTATCCTCATAAAATTGGTGGCAATGTTGACATCATCAACGGTTTAAATCACTACATCGGCATGAGAACCTTGCATACAAAGGATTTTATTGAATTTACTGTGCTTCCCTATATCGTTGGATTTTTTGCTCTACTGTGTTTCATCGTTGTCGCATTAAAAAAACAAAAAGGGCTTACCGCTCTTTTTACCCTGTTCGTGGCTTTTGGTATCGTTGCCATGATAGATTTCTGGAGATGGGAATATGCTTATGGCCATGAGCTTAATCCTGACGCACCCATACAGGTTCCCGGAATGGCTTACCAGCCGCCGCTTATAGGATATAAACAACTATTAAATTTTGGAGCCTTCTCAATTCCCGATATTGGTGGTTTTCTCTTTATTTTAGTTGGGCTGTTATTATTAATTGCATTATTATTACCCTGGTACAAGAAAAGGAAAGCTAAAATCGCTTGAAAATAATAAGCTATGAAAATGAAAAATTTTAAAATGCCCTTATTTGTTGCTTTACTGTTTGTAATGAGTTCATGCGCTTCAGGGCCACAGCCTATTAAGCCCGGAGTGGAAGCGTGTGATTATTGTAAAATGACCATTTCGCAGTTAAATTTTGGCGGTGAAATCATTACGCAAAAAGGCAAAATATATAAGTTCGATGATCCTCATTGCCTTGCTGCTTTCAGAAAAGGAAGCATTGATAGCAATAGTATAAAATCAATTTATTTTTTGAATTTTGATGAGCCCCATAACCTGATAGATGCCGACCATGCTTTTCTGTTAAGAAGTGATGGCCTTCATTCGCCGATGGGAGGCAATACTGCTGCTTTTGAGAGTAAAGAAAAATTAAATTTGATACAACAAAAGGTGAATGGTGAAGAAATAACCATTCAGCAGTTATTCAATAGCAATAAATAATGAAATTACTTTTCAAATGGCTTTTATTATCATTGCTTGCCTTTGTATCCACGACTGTTTCAGCAAAAACAATCTATGTTGGCAAAGGTAAAAGCTTTGCTACTGTGCAATCAGGAATTGATGCTGCAGAAAATGGCGATACAGTTATTGTAGCCCCGGGCTTATATAAAGAACATGATATTAAGGTGAATAAAAGGCTTTATGTCAAAGGCGATCAATATCCGGTAATTGATGGCGAACAGAAAAGCGGCATCTTCATTATACAAGCCAATGGAGCAGTTTTGGATGGCTTTAAAATAATTAATGGCGGCAGAGCCGAAACCGAGGACCTGGCAGGTGTTCTGATTGAAAATTGCTATAAAGTAATGGTAATTAATAATAAATTGGACAATACCAACTTTGGAATTTACAGCCAGTATAGCAAAAGTTGTACAATCAAAAACAATGAAATCAAAGCGTATGGCAACAATGAAGTAACGAGCGGAAATGGCAT
>JBQCHB010000584.1:0-9333 GCA_051955075.1 Flavisolibacter sp. | reverse complement strand
TTTTTCGTTTCGCCGCAATTAAAGCTGCTGTTGTATCTGTACCACTGTTATAAGCTGCTGTCCATACAGATACAGGGTATTTCTTGAAAAAAACATCATCTACAATGTTTCCGGTAGCATCGTAAACATGCACAATTTCAGCTTTAAAAGGAATCGACGATCCGTCGGGGGTAATAGCATCAGAAGTAAATGCCCGGCCTTTTGCTATGGTATATTCGCTAATTGGATACTGAAAGTATGGGCTCAAAAAGCCTTTTTCATACTTTGTACAACCCAAAAGATTAATCATTATAATGCTAAGCAAAACGACGCCGGCTATTTTAGTTAGCTTGTATTGCAATATATTTTTCATCATTGTTCTTTTAAATGGTTAATACTCCTTTATTTTTTAGTTCCATAGAAAAATAAAGTATGGGAGCTTTCCAGTGTGTTTAACACCCCTGTGGTAGTTTGTATGCCCGATGTTTTGCATAAAGTGTGTACACCAATTGTGTTGGGTATATCTCCAGCCTCGAAAGGGTCATCCAAATGCTTCCATAACTGTGTGAAGTATGTAATTTGTGGAACGCTTGAAACTGCGGGACTATATCCTTGGTTTTCATCTGTTGTATACTCGAATGAAACCACTACCGTAT
Organism: Flavisolibacter sp.; assembly: GCA_051955075.1. GTDB lineage: Bacteria > Bacteroidota > Bacteroidia > Chitinophagales > Chitinophagaceae > Flavisolibacter. Next base: position 8,698 of record JBQCHB010000584.1, on the reverse strand, counting down.
CGCCGGCAAGTGCAGAAGGATATTTAGTCCCTTTGCTGGTAAGCTTATCGTACGTTAAAGCCTGATTAACAATATACATCTTCAAAGAGTCTTTGATCCTATTTATATCGTATTTGAATAAAGAGTCCAGAGTATATTTTGCATTTGGGTCAATCTTTTGTGCTGCTATAGTCCTTGCATTTAGATAATTGTAGATTGAATTATCATTAGGAGCAAAGAATGTGATGCCTGGCTCATTGATTACATCTTTCATGCCTGCTTTATCAACCAACAACAATAAAGTGTCAAATTGCGCCAGCGCATTTGAAGCAAGATAATCGTATGTCGTTGCATCAACTTTCGAGTTAGATATTGTACCGCCTTTTATATAATCTGTCTTGTTACAGGAAATAAAGACTGCGGAAGAAAGAAATAAAAAGCATACAGTGATATAAGTTATTTTGTTGCTCATTTTAATTTTTTTAACTGGTTTAATGTGAAGCCCACCATGGATTTTGAGTAAGCAAAGGATCAGTTTTAAATAAGGTGCTCATATCAATCGGCCAGTAATAGCCTTTTTTAGCAACCCTATCTGGCGAATAACCTAACCATTCTTCCAATGCCTGGGTTACCGGCTCTGTACGGATCATGTCATAAAACCATTGTCCCTCGCCAATCAACTCACGGCCTCTTTCTTCCAGAATTTCATTTGCCAGTGATACCTTGTCTGTTGGACCGGAATAAGGCGGCAATCCCGCCCTTTGTTTTACGATGTTAAGTGGACCTGTTGCATTAGGATCTCCCTGCATTGCCAAGGCTTCAGCATCCAGCAGGTAAATATCAGCGAGACGAAATAATACAAGATTATTATTAATGTACCGGCTACCAGAATTAGAAGCCGTTTTGTATTTGAAGTCTGTGTATTTAAGCATGAGGTAACCCTCCTTATCGCCACCCGAGGCATTCACATGTGTCAAAATATTTTGAAAGCGAATATCGTTTTGCTGATCGTAGAGATACTCTATATAGTCTTTTGAAGCGACCCAACAATTGTTCCTATAATTATCGATGTAATTATCTTTTAAAAATGTTCCAAAGAAATCGAAGTTCTCTTCGCTTCCATTTTCATTAAACTGCATAGCCAATTCAAAAATGCTTTCAGAGGAAGACTGTCCAGCCCAAATATTTTTGTAAGACGCCGCAGGCTCCAGGCTATAACCGCCATTGTTAATTACCTCTTGGCAAGCAAGATGTGCATTGGCATAATCGTGCTTCCAGGCATAAATATGTGCCAACAAGGCATTAACTGAACCTTTATTAGCCCGTATAGACTTTGAAGGATCGCCATTAACATAGTCAAGATAGTCTGCTGCTTTTTTTAGATCTGCAATACAATTATCCAGCACTTTATCTTCAGGTGTGCGTGGTTCCGGCTGAATATTTCCATAATCGGAAGAGTTGTAAGTTTTAGATATATATACGGGATCACCCCACACACGGGTTATATAAAAATATACATAAGCCCGCATGAATAAGGCTTCGGCAATATAACTGTTCTTTACTTTTTCATCACTGCCAAAAAGCGATGTAGACATTTCAGGTACCCGCTCTAAAATCAGGTTGGCTTGTGCAATTAATTTGTAGAACCTTGACCAGTTTTTTAGAGCACCTTCCAGATATGGCACATAAGAAAAATCATATTGCCGGTCGGTAGTAATTGTTGCGTAGTTCCATTCACGGGACGCGGGCAAAAACATGCCACTTGTTAGATCACCAAAAATAAAATAGGAATTGTAGTTGTAATCAATACCTGCATCACGAAAACAGTCACGTAACTGTTTATACATGGCAAGTGTTGCCTGGTCAACTGATGTCTTTGATGTCCAAAACTTGCTATCATAAGTAGAAGTAATTGGAGCCTCATTGATATATTTTTTACAGGATGTGCAGAAACAAGCTACTACTGCAACAATGCCTATGCTTTTAAGAAATGAATATTTTTTCATAAATTTTTTTTACCTGTAATTAAAATTGAACATCTACGCCAAATGTGAACTTGTGAGGAATAGGATAAGCGCCTCCGGTGTAAACACCCAACTCATTTACCAGTTCCGGATCAGGTAGCGAGGAATTCTTTAGAATTAATACATTATCCATTACCCCATAAAAGCGAACACCATTCAGCTTAATTTTGTCCGTTATTTTTTTGGGCAACCTGTACCCAAGAATCAGGCTTTTCACTTTGAAATAACTTCCATCTTCATTAAACATTGAGGAGAATGGCAGGAACTGGTAGAAGTTATTACCAAATGGGTTTAATGCAGGGAAACCCGCCTTATAGGTTGGATCTTTAACAGCTCCGGCAGGCGTCCAATAATTATAAGAATTCAGATCAGGCAATCGTGTTTTTGCAAAAGAATTGATTCCGCCATTATTAAAGACACTGTAGAGTTGATTTTGATCGAAGCTATTGATCACATCTCTTTTAAAAGCAAATACTCCTATAACGGTAAGATTGAAATTGCCATACGAAAAATCGTTTACCAGACCGCCGGTGAATTTGGGGTTTGGATCACCCGTTGGCACTCTGTCCCCAAATCCATCACCATTATCCTCATCGCTCCAAACGTCATAATCGCCATTAACGTCCCGCCAAACAGGATCGCCCGGCTGCACAGTATGATTTCCTTTGAAATAAGTAATTCTTTGCCCTGTGGCAGGATTAAACGGTATTTCATTAAAGTTGTTATAAACACCCAGATATTCCATTTGGAACATTTGGTAAATAGGCTGACCTACACTGTAAATACGGGTAACGCCATAATAATCGTCCTGTATAAACGTGCGGTTGTTATTAGGCAGTTTAGCAATAACATTTTTGTTAAAAGCCAGGTTCAACTGTGTGTTCCATTGCAACTTATGCTGTGGAGAGAAATTGTGTGTTGATAAAGTAAACTCTACGCCCCGGTTGTTAACCCATAAATCATTTGCATTGAATGTTACCGCATCATATCCTGTGTAAAAAGGCAGGTTAAAGCTAAAATAATCTCCCTTTGTAAGCTTATCGTATGCATCAATCGTCAGAGAAATACGATTGTTAAACAGTTGGCTTTCTAATGCAATATTCTTTTGTTCGGTTTTGGCCCATGTAAGATTATCTTTTGTAAGACCATTGGTATAGCTGGGCTGAATAACCGGCACACCATTATAAGTACCAGATAATTGATATGAATTGTATGGTGCATAATAATCCGGAGATTGAGAACCCGTTTGGCCGTAACTGGCTCTAAGCTTTAAAAAATTAAGCCAGTTTTGAGTACCCGACATAAACTTTTCGTCTGAAATTACCCATCCCGCACCTACAGAAGGGAAATAACCCCATTTAGAACTAGCACCAAATCTTGAAGACGCGTCGGCCCTTTGTGCAGCATACAAGATATACTTTTTATCAAAATCATATTGTACCTGTCCCAGGTAAGACAATATAGATGACGCTCCATAGGAAGAGTAAGCATATAAACTTTGCTGCGGTATTCCCTGCACTACTTGTATATCATTTGAAGGCACGTCATAGCCAGCCGCAATGCTGGTTTTATAAATATCCCTTGTAAATTGTTGAGATAGCGTAGCAACAAAATTGTGACTATGACTGCCAGCCTCTAGTGATTTAAAATAATTGAGTGTATTGGACAAAAAGTAGTTTGTATAAGTACCTTTGTTAGCCTCTGCATAAGACCTTTGATTGTTACCGCCAGCAGCCTGCACCTGGTCTATATCGGTTGGTTGAAAATAATCCCTGTCAGATGTGGTCACATTTGCTGAACCTTGCGTAGTAAACCGCAGACCTTTTAAAATATCATAATTAAGGGTCAGCGAAGCAGAATACCAGTTATTGTTATTTTCATTGCGCAGTTTATCGTACAAGCCTGTAAAATTTAAAGAATCAAACGAAGTAAGCCTGTAAAATGACCCTGGAATATTAAAACTACTTACCGGCGTGTTATCGTCACTGTTGTTATATTTTCTGCCTCTTTGTCTGTCACTTTTCGAAAGCCCTATTACTAATTGAGAATTAAGCTTCGGGCTTATCTTAAAATCGAAGTTTCCACGCATAGAATAACGCTTAAAACCAAATGCCTTGATCACACCCTGCTCATTATAGTAATTAGCGCTTAAGCGATAATTAACGACGTCTGTGGCAGCACTCATTGACATATCAACATTCTTAATCACACCGTTTCTGTAAAACAATCCTTGCCAATCTGTTGCATTATTGAAATAAGGGTTAAGGCTATCGGTTAGCAATTGCGGCAGATTAGCCATTTGCCCGGGTGTTCCGTATTGTTTCGCTAAGGCTATTTTTTGTGCCCGCTCTTCAGCTCCGGTTACAGTAGGAAGTAGCTCTGGCTGTTCCGTAACTCCTCCATAAACATTTACTCTGAATTCAGGCCTTTTCGAACGCCCCTTCCGTGTAGTGATGTAAATCACGCCATTAGCACCTCGTGATCCCCACGCAGCAGCGGCAGCAGCATCTTTTTGCACATCAATGCTTTCTATATCATTTACATTAATACCAGCCAGGTAATTAGTACCCGTTGCATCAATGCTGTTACCAACATCTTCCGGATTTACGGGAACGCCGTCTATTACATACAATGGCCCGCTCAATGCTCTTGCCTGATCAATTCCTCCAATATTTTGACTTACTCTCGTGTTGCCTCTTACAACCATTGTAGGCGCAACGCCTGGTTCGCCTGACACAACCTGCACGTTTAAACCTGGTACTCTCCCCTGTAACAAAATATCAGGAGATGCTACCGGAAGGTTTTCAATCTGTTTACCACTAATGGACGAAATAGATGAAGTAGTGGTACGTTTAGTTTGTTTTTGTACACCTACAATTACCACATCGCTTAATTGGTTATTAGTTGAAGGCGAAAGCTTAATAGATAAAGACTCCGAGCTTTTCACTTTCACTTCTTTTGTTTGGTAACCCACGTACGAAATAACAAGCGTCGCACCCTGAGGCACCTGAATGGAAAATTCTCCATTAGCATTAGTGGCAGTTCCGATATTGCTGCCTTTCAATTTAACAGTAGCACCGGAGAGTGGCTCGCCTTCGGCGCTTTGTACTTTACCCGTTACTGCTTTTTGTTGGGCCATAGCAATGGCACTCCAACAGAAGAGCAATAACATGCAGATTTTTCTTGCAGTCATAACTTTGCAGTTTTTAATGAGGAAACTTCGAATACTGGTTAAGTAATCTGTTAAAGTTTGTAGAAAAAATGATGCAAAAATTGTAGAGCGAACAGCTTTGCCACTGCGCAAACGGTTGCGTTGACAATGCAAACGTTTGCGCAATTTTTTGATTATATATTTTGAATCAATTCTTTTTTATGCTTTTGCCTCACAGATAAACGAAAGCTGTATTAAAAAGAAGATTTTTAGTATAAGTCTAGAAGGACAAGGCAAATAAGCTGAACTATTAAGGTGATTAGCTACCGTGAGCTTTGATGCATCACCAATGTAGCCGGCATTTCTTCAACATAACAGGTATTGGAATCTTTATTTTCAGACTTATCGTTTAAAATTTTTATCATGATCTCCATAGCTCTTTCACCCTGTCCATAAGGGTATTGCTCAATGGACACCAGTGGCGGATAAGCTGTATAACCTGTAATGGGCAGGTTGGCATAGCTCACAAAAATGATGTCTTTATTTACCTGTATATTTTGTTGTTGTGCATATTTCACTGCATCCATATGCACATAGTCGTTGAAGGTAATAATAGCGTTGGGCGGATTTTTCAATGCAAGTAAATTCTTCATTGCATCGTAAGTACCTTCCTTTGAAAGATTGGTTTTTTCCACCAGTTGCATATCCACTTTTAATTTCTTTTTTGACAAGCCTTCAATATAACCATTCAACCTTTCCTTACTGGCACTTAATTTATCGGGCCCGTTGATCAGGGCAATGCGCTTATAGCCACGGCTTATAAGCCAGCCCACCATTTCCACCGTTCCTTTAAATAAGTTGCAAAACACTTTATTTAATTTATCAAATGGCGGTACCCGGTCGAAATAAACAATAGGTATATCGTATTTCTCTAAAGCTTGCAGGTGATCATATTTATTTGTTTGCTTGGATAGCGAAATGATTAACCCATCTACCCTTTGTTTTTTCATAGCTTCCACCACGTTTTTTTCTCTTTCGGGATCATCATAACTCTGTCCAAATAAAATGGTGTAATTATGCTCAATAGCTGCAGCTTCTATTCCGCTGATCGCCTCTGAAAAAAACTCTTCACGTATGTAAGGCAGTATAACGCCAATAACGTACGTCTTTTTTTGTTTGAAAGAGATGGCTTTAGGATTAGGCTCGTAATTCAATTCTTTAGCCAATTGTTGCACACGCATTTTTGTGCGCAAACCAATACGCGGATGATCGCTCAATGCCCGTGACACAGTAGAAACAGATACATTCAGCCGCCTGGCAATTTCTTTGATGGTGGGAAGCTTTTGGTCCATAACAGTTGGCACAATTTAGGAAAAAACCAATGAGCGAAGAAGACGTTGAATTGTTAAAGGGTAATCAGTAACCTTTACCTTATCCACTTATCAATTTTCCCTTCAATTTATTTATGTTCTTACAATCATTCAAATGACAGTGTTCCAAAAAATTCAGGTAAATGAAAATTAGGTTGTGGTACTTCAATGTTTGACCAGGCTACAAAATGTGCTTCTGGCAAGGCATCACCACATTTGTAGAAATTAGCACGGCATTGCGTTCCGCTTAAAGAATGTAATTGATGATGTGCAAAAACACCAACAGGAATAACAAGTGTTAGCTCCCAATGAACTCCATTCTCTTCATTATTAATAACAGCCTGGTATTTTACCTGTTGAATTGTTTCATCAGGCAACCTTTGTCGCGATGGCTTTTCTTTTCCAAATCCAATTAATCCTGTTCCGATGCAGTTAAACTCCAAATTATAATATCCTTTATCATCAAAGCTTACAAAAAATTCTACACAGGCGTCTTCCCATACGTTGCCGTTAATAGTGCCGGCTGCTGCACGAATGGACTTTTCTGTTACATAGTATTTCAGAAAAATAAAATTGTTGTTATGTGCTATAGCAAATTTTACATCAGGCTTGTATGGATAAGAAGACCAGGGCGTAAAATCCAAAGCATGTCTTTCTAAACTATCAAGTACCGTTACTATATTCTTAATTGAATCGTTCGCCTCATTGACAAAACTTACTTTCAATTGCTGCATGTATCGTTTGATTTAGGTTTTAAAAAATAAGATTATAATGCAAGAGACCTTTCTGCTATGCCACATCAATCACAGAAGGAAGCAGCAATTCACATTCATGCAAAAGCCTTTCTTTGTTGATGGCCACTGTACCCACCTCTTCACAAACCAGGCCGCCTGCAATGTTGGCAACTTCGGCCATCAGGTTTACGTTCTTTGTAGCTGCATATACTAGTGATGCTACTGCAATTACCGTATCGCCGGCACCCGATACGTCGGCTATATTACGCAGGTGAGAAGGAATAATGGCCGACCTTTCATTGCTATTGTAAAAAACACCTTTTTCTGAAAGTGTAATAAAAGAAATATGATGATGCAGCAGGTTAAATAATTCGGAATGAATGTCCTGCAGTAAAGCAAGATCTACATCGGTAAATAAAATGTTGAGGGCTTCTTTTACCTCCTTTAAATTGGGCTTAAAAATATCTACGCCTTTATATTCAAGAAAGTTTTTTCGCTTGGGGTCAACAGCCGTGATGATATTGTTGTTTTTGCAAACAGCGATGATAGAACTGATGATCGTTTCTGTAAGTACGCCTTTGTTGTAATCTTCTAAAATAACTACGTCAGGTTTTTCTTTGCTTACAAAATCTTCGAAGAGCCCGATCAATTGCTGTTCATCTTTGCTATCAAGGTCTTTGGTAATTTCTGCATCAAGGCGCATCATGTGCTGGTTGCGGCTGATGACACGTGTTTTGTTAGTTGTAATTCTATTATTGCTGGCAATGCAATAGGAAGTATTAATTTTTTGGCTTTTGAACAGTTCATGCAGTTTAACAGCATCGTCATCGTTGCCTGTAACTGAAAGCACAAATGCGTTGGCGCCCAACGAATGAAGGTTTAAGGCTACATTACCAGCACCGCCAATGCGGTATTCCTTTTTTTTCATTGCTACGATAGGCACCGGCGCTTCGGGAGAAATGCGTTCTACATCACCCCACATATAAGTATCTAACATCACATCGCCAATCACGCCTATTTTCAGCGAAGAAAAATTTTGAAAAAGCTGTTGAAAGTTTTGCATGAATTATACCGCCGATTTTTTGCGTGCCAAAGCAACGAAATAAATAGGAATTCCTATCAGCACAATTATCAAACCAGGCCAGGTAAACTCGGGTTTGTAAATAATTAAGAGAATACAAAAAGTCAATCCCATTAATATATATAATACAGGCATTACCGGATAGCCAAATGCTTTGTAAGGTCTTTCCAGGTCAGGACGTTTTTTCCGAAGAATAAAAATGCCAATGATAGTAAGCATGTAAAAAACAACCACCACAAAAGAGATCATGTCTAACAATTGTCCATAGGTGCCGCTCAAGCTCCAAAGGCAGGCTACAACGCACTGAATCCATAAACCGATGCCGGGCACTGCACTTTTATTTAAATGCGCTGCCTGCT
>JBQCHB010000583.1:0-8006 GCA_051955075.1 Flavisolibacter sp. | reverse complement strand
AAGGCGGTCAAATGGCTTCGCTGGGAAATGTGCACGAAGGGCTGCTGCAAAAATTGAATGAACTGGATTATTACAGGCAATCATATCCCAAGTCGCTGGCAAACGATTTCGGCACCGAAATAGTTTATCCACTAATCAAATCTTTTGGCTTGCCACACAACGACGAATTAAGAACCTATGCAGAGCATATCGTTTTTCAAATTAAAAAAGCCATTGAACAAAATTTCAATTCTCAAACTTCAAATCTCAAACTGCTTGCTACCGGCGGCGGAGCCTTCAATACTTTTTTAATACAAAGATTGTCAGAAGAATTATCACCGCTGAATATTGAAGTGGTGGTGCCTGATGAAAGCCTGGTAAAATATAAAGAAGCATTGATTATGGCGTTGATAGGCGTGCTGCGCTGGAGGCAGGAATATAATGTGCTTTCATCTGTTACAGGTGCACAAAGAGACAGCATTGGCGGCGCTGTGTGGATTGGCCAGGAAGCATAATTGAAAAGTTGTCAACGGAAGCCTTCACTAATCCGCTTTATTAAAACGGAGTGTTTCTCCCTGCGCTTTTACAAGATAAACGCCTTTCATCTAAGCGTAGCCTTCGGTTACCGGTGTAATGAATACGCTTAGAAACTTTCGTATAAAAACCGGAAATCATCTCCATCAAAAAGGCCTCTATCGCTAAGCTTTACATGCGGTATCACCAGCAAAGCCATAAATGATAGCGTCATGTAGGGTGCAGATAGTTTGGAGCCCAAGTTTTTAGCAGCTTTATCAATGTTTGAATATTTTTCAGCAACCACATAACCATCTGCTGAACTCATTAATCCTGCAACAGGTAGCGGCAAAATGAGTTCTTTCTCATTGCCAACACAACTGACACCACCCTTCCTTTCAATGATCAGATTCACGGCTTTGCTCAGGCTCTGGTCATCTGCCCCAACAGCTACAATATTATGAGAGTCGTGTGCCACAGAAGATGCAATGGCTCCCTTTTTCAGACCAAAGTTTCTTATAAATGCTTTGGCTACAGGTGCATTTTGGTAACGATTGACAACAACGATTTTTAGAATATCGTTTTCAACGTCACTTACAATTTCATCGTTGACGGTCTTTGGTGTGGCAAATATTTTATTGGTGATCAATTGCCCATCCAATGCCTCTATCACAGACAAAGATGACAGAGAATTGATAGCAGATGACGGTACAGCAAAATCTTCAACATTCTTTTTACTACAATCAAAATGGTTTACAGGCTTTTCATCTGTTGCCTCTTTTCTTTCAATTAAACTCTTTCCATGCTCTGCTACCAACTCTCCGTTGATATACGTTTGCAGCACCTCAAATCTTTCTATATCTTTCACTATTACAAAATCTGCAAAATCATTTTGCCTCAGCAAGCCCACTTTTAGTTGATAGTGATTCACCGGGTTGACGCAAGCAGCTTTCAATACTTTAAAGACATCAATTCCCTTGGCTACAGCTCTTGCACACAATTGGTTGATGTGGCCTTCCACCAAACTATCAGGGTGTTTATCATCGCTGCAGAACATCATCATGTCTGGATAATCATGCAGCAAATCAATTAATGCTTCGAAATTTTTAGCAGCGCTTCCTTCCCTGATCAGAACTTTCATTCCATACCGCAGCTTATCCAAAGCTTCTTCTTGGGTAAAGCATTCATGATCGGTTGATATGCCTGCGTCAATATATTTTTTTGCTGCTGCTCCTCTTAGCCCCGGCGCATGTCCGTCAACCGGCTTGTTGGATTTTTTGGCAGCTGCAATTTTTTGCATCACTTCTTCATCGCCGTTAAGAACACCGGGGAAGTTCATCATCTCGCTTAAATACAATATCTCATCTCTCCGCATCAGGCTCTCAACGTCTTTGGCATATAAGATTGCACCTGCAGTTTCAAAGCCTGTAGCCGGTACACAGCTTGGTGCGCCAAAATTGAATTTAAACGGAACGGTCTTTCCATTTTCAATCATAAAGTTGATGCCTTCCATACCACACACATTGGCTATTTCGTGTGGATCGCTAACCGTAGCAACCGTTCCATGCACTGCGGCCAATCTTGCAAACTCTGATGGGATGAGCATAGAACTTTCAATATGAACATGTGCATCAATGAAACCAGGAAGGATATAATTGAGCGGCTGGTCGGCTGAAAGATTCATTGGTTGAATAGCAACAATTCTCTCTCCTTCAATTTTAATTTCTGCCGGATAAATCCTTTGCTGGTGCAGATCTACAAGGTTTCCAATGATAACTGTCATAAGTATAAAATTGTCGTCAGGACTGCAATTTAATTTTAATATATTTAGTACATTAATTCACCAAAACTCAGCGCTCATGAAATTATCCAAAACCTTACTAACGGTTCTTATTTTGGTTTGCGTTGCAAATGCAAAAGCGCAAACAGCCGACGACATTATCGCTAAACATGTTCAGGCTATGGGTGGAAAGGAAGCATGGGAAAAAATAAACAGTATTAAAGAAGAAGGGATTTTAAATCTAAACGGAACGGAGATCGGCTTCACCATTACTGCGCTGCACAACAAAGGCTCACGGCAAAACATTTCAGTTGCAGGTTTACAAGGCTATACAATATATACACCTTCGTCGGGCTGGAACTTTTTCCCATGGCAGGGCCACATGAAAGCAGAAGCACTAACACCCGAAGACGTAAATGAAAACCAGGACAACCTGGATGTGCAAGGCCCATTAGTTGACTACAAAGAAAAAGGCCACAATGCAGAATATTTAGGCACCGATGATTTTGAAGGAACCGATTGCTATAAAATAAAACTCACAGAAAAATCGGGGAAGGTCATCACATTTTATATTGATCCTTCCAATTACTTCATCATCCATACAGTTACATTGACAAAAGCCAACGGGCAGGAGGTAGAAACAAAAACTGACTACAGCAATTACCAAAAATTACCTGAAGGCATTTGGGTAGCTATGAATATCAGCAACGGTGGCAGCCCTTTAAAAATCAAGAAAGTGGAAGTTAATACTTCTGTTGACGAAAACACGTTCAAACCAACTAATTGATCATTTCAAAATCTGCTTTATGCAAAAAATAATTGCATTCTTTATAGTTGCTTCTTCTGCAACATCTGTGTTTGCTCAAACAAAAATTTCTTCTTCCACCTTTGGCAAAATGGAAGCCCGGCACCTGGGCCCCGGCACTATGAGTGGCCGTATTTCTGCCATTGATGGCGTAGCCGAAGATGGCAAAACCATTTACGTGGGCACGGCTGGCGGTGGCATCTGGAAATCAACCAATGCCGGTGCTTCTTTCAAATCAATTTTTGATAAATACTGTCAGTCTATTGGAGCCATTGCCGTAGATCAGAAAAATCCAAAGATCATTTATGCGGGCACCGGTGAAAGTAATATGCGCAATTCGGTTTCCATCGGTGATGGCATGTATAAGAGCACCGACGGCGGAGAAAACTGGGAAAGGATTGGTTTAGATAGTACGGAGCACATTGCCAAAATTGTAATTGATCCTAAAAATTCAAACAATATTTACGTGGCTGCGCCCGGGCCGCTTTGGAGCGACGGCAAAGACCGTGGATTGTACAAGTCAACCGATGCAGGAAAAACCTGGAGCAAGATTTTATACATCAACGAAAAATCAGGCTGTGCCGATGTAGCGGTTGATCCATCCAATCCGGATATTGTTTATGCCAGCACGTGGGAATTTCGCCGTTTGCCTTATTCCTTTAATTCTGGCGGCAATGGCAGCGGCATGTATAAAAGTACAGACGGTGGAAAAACATGGAAAGAGCTAAGTAACGGTTTACCTAAAAAACCATTTGGCAGAATTGCCTTTACATTGGCGCCAAGTGCACCCAACAATTTGTTGGCCATTGTTGAATCGAATGAAACAGGTTTATTCATTTCATCTGATGGCGGTGAAACCTGGAAGCAGCAAAGCGCTACATCAAATATTGTGGCCCGTCCGTTTTATTTCAGCACCATTGCTGTTGATCCTAAAGATGCTAAACGTGTGTATCGTCCGGCATATGTTTTTTCTTATTCTAACGATGGAGGCTATTCATTTGCCGATGCCAATAATGAAGGTGGTTGGCTGCACAGCGATATGCATGCACTGTGGATCAATCCGAACAACACTAACCAATTGTATGTAGGCACAGATGGCGGTGTGTATTACAGTTTGGACAGAGGTGCTACCTGGAACTTTATACAAAACCTGCCTGTTGGGCAATTTTATCATGTGGCGGTTGACAACGCAGAAAACTACAACCTGTATGGCGGCTTGCAGGATAATGGAAGTTGGACAGCGCCTTCTTCTGCGCCGGGCGGCGTTACCAATGCCGCATGGAAGGCAATTTATGGCGGCGATGGCTTTTGGGTGCAACCCGATCCTACTGATCCAAATGTAGCCTATGCAGAAGCACAAGGTGGTGAGGCCGGAAGGGTGAATTTAACAACAACAAAAGTTATTAATATAAAACCTCAACCGGTTGCAGGTGAGGAAAAGCTGCGCTGGAACTGGAATACGCCTATTGTTACCGGTGCAAAAAATAAAAAGAACCTGTACATGGGTTCGCAATACCTGTATCGTTCCACCGACCAGGGCCGCAACTGGCAAAAGATTTCTCCCGACCTAACGACTAATGATAAGAAAAAACAGCAGCAGGAAAATAGTGGCGGTTTAAGTGCCGACAACACTGCAGCCGAAAACCATTGCACTATTTTCACCATAGCCGAATCGCCGCTGGATGAAAATATGGTTTGGGCAGGCACCGATGATGGCAATTTGCAATACACCCTCGATGGCGGTAAAACCTGGACCAACGTTGCAAAAAATTATGCAGCAGCGGGCATTCCTGCACAAACCTGGGTGAGTAGCATCGAGCCAAGCGTTTTTGACAAGAAAACGGTATTTGCCACCTTCGATAATCACATGTACGGCGATCATAAAACCTACATAGCCCGTTCAACCGATATGGGCAAAACCTGGAAACTATTTAACAGCAAAGAATTTACCGGCTTTGCACATAAAATAAAGCAAGATCCTAAAAATGCCGAACTGCTTTTTGCAGGCACTGAAAGAGGTTTGTTTGCAACTGTTGATGGAGGTGAGAATTGGTTCCGGATGAAGAATCACATTCCTGATTATGTCATGGTTCGGGATATTCAAATACAATCCACCACCAACGACCTGGTGATTGCTACGCATGGCCGCGGCATAATGATCGTTGACGACATCACACCTATGCGTTCGCTCACCAAAAATATCATTGACCAGGATGTGTACATGTTCGATACAAAGCCGGTTACATTGACCAATGGAAAATTTGGCGATGGCGGATTTCCAACTACAGGTGGCTGGATTGCTCCCAATGCTGCTTCCATTCCGCCTATCCAATACTATCTAAAAGAAAGGGTCAGCATTGGTGATGTGAATCTTGAAATTTACGATCCGTCAGGTAAATTAATAAAAGAAATTCCCGGAACCATTCGTAAAGGTGTCAATAAAATAACATGGGATTTGAAAATGAAGCCACCCAAAGTAGCCAGTGGTGGCACAAAGATCGACTATAGTACTTTTGTTGCGCCAATGGTCTTGCCCGGCGATTATACAGTGAAATTAAAAGTGGGAGATAAAGTGTACACCAAGCCGTTGAAACTAGTGCATGATGCAAAGAATAAAGACTTCACACTGGAAGACCGGCAACAGCAATTCAAAACCGCTATGCAGTTGTACAAATTGCACGAACAATTGGCTGCAACGGTTGATCTTCTCAACGAAAAACAAAAAATGTTGAAGGCAAATATCCCATTGGTAAAAGATTCAGCATCAAAAAAATTATTGCAGGAGTACAGTACAAAGCTGGAAGAACTGCGCAGCACACTGCTGCCTACTAAGCAGAAATCTATTTTTGCTGACGAAAAGAAATTAAGAGAAGACATTTCGGATGTGTACGTAGCTGTGTGCACACAAGAAGCACGACCATCTAATTTACAAATACAGCGAATTACGCAATTGCAACAAAATGTGGTAAAGGCCGAAGAAAACAAAACTGCATTAGTGAACCAGTATGACGCAAAAGTGGAAACTGCTTTGAATAAAGAAGGTTTGTCCACAAAAGAAAATGCAAAACCGATGAAGGCATTTTAGTGTAATGGTGTAGTCGCATGGTAGCAACAAGCGAAGTTTACATCATTCATTACCGCAGCGAGCAACGTACTTTTAAAGAGACCATCACTTGAACGTGATGGTCTCTTTGCGTTACAAAGTCAATTTATTTTTTCCAATTAAGCCCACCGTTGTAACTTTTGCCCTCAATTTCTAATACACATGAGAAAATTCCTGCTTTTTGCTTCTGCCTGCATCTCTTTAAATACAATGGCACAAAAAAAGAAAACGATTGTAAACAGCGATGCTGATTCTGTTCTTTTATCAAAAGTAAAATACCGTTTGGTTGGCCCGTTTCGCGGAGGCCGCAGCGGTGCTGTAACAGGCAGCTATAAAAGCAAGAACACATTCTACTTTGGCGCTACCGGTGGCGGTGTATGGAAAACTACAGATGGCGGTAGTAACTGGAAAAATATTACGGATAAATATTTTGGTGGCACCATTGGTTCGGTAGCCGTAGCACCAAGCGACGAAAATATTGTATACGTAGGCGAAGGCGAAAACACGATGCGGGGCAATGTTAGTGAAGGCTTGCAAGGGATGTGGCGCAGCGATGATGCCGGAAGAACATGGAAGAACATGGGGCTAAAAGATGCACGACATATCATACGCATTGTCGTTCACCCACGCAACCCGGACATTGTATGGGTGGCCGCTATGGGACATTTGTTTGGCCCTAATGAAACAAGAGGTGTATATAAAACTGCCGATGGCGGTAAAACCTGGAAAAGAGTTTTGTATGTCAACGATCAAACCGGTGCTTCAGATTTAGTAATGGAACCGGGTAATCCTGAAGTATTGTATGCAGGTATGTGGAGGGCCTTGCGTACACCTTACAGCATGGAAAGCGGCGGAGAAGGAAGCAGCCTTTGGAAAAGCACCGATGGTGGTGAAACCTGGAAGAATATCTCGGCCAAAAAAGGCTTACCCAAAGGTGTTTGGGGAATTGTTGCTGTTGCAGTCTCACAATCCAATCCGGATAAAGTTTATTCTTTGATAGAGAATAAAGATGGCGGCATGTTTGCATCGAATGATCGTGGTGAAACCTGGAACCTCACCAGCAGCGATAATAATATTCGGCAACGGGCCTGGTACTACAACAAAGTGTTTATTGATCCTAAGAATGAAAACCTGGTGTATGCGCCGAATGTAAATTTTATGCGTAGCCGCGATGGCGGCAAAACCTTCCAATCCATCAACACACCTCATGGCGATCACCATGACCTGTGGATTGATCCGGAGGATGGTAATCGCATGATTGTAGCCGATGATGGCGGTGCCCAAATCTCTTTCGACGGCGGCAACAACTGGAGCACTTATTACAATCAGCCAACAGCGCAGATATATCGTGTAACTACCGACAACTCTTTCCCCTATAGAATTTTAGGAGCCCAACAGGATAATTCAACCATTCGCATTAAAAGCAGAACAAGAGGCGCTTCCATTACCGATAATGACTGGGAGCCGACCGCCGGTGCAGAAAGTGGCTATGTTGTGGCCGATCCTTTAAATCCCGACATTGTGTATGGCGGCAATTATGGTGGCTATTTATCAAGGCTTGATCATAAAACCGGGGAAGACCGTGCTGTTTCTCCATGGCCCGATAACCCAATGGGTGCCGGCGCCGATGTGCAGAAGTATCGCTTTCAGTGGAATTTTCCTATCTTTTTTTCGCCGCACAATCCTAAAAAATTATACACGGCAGGCAATGTGCTGTTTGCAACTGAAAACGAAGGCCAGACATGGGAGCAAATATCTCCCGACCTTACCACTAACGATAAAAGCAAGCAGGCGTCAAGCGGCGGACCGATTACAAAAGACAATAC
>JBQCHB010000582.1:0-11022 GCA_051955075.1 Flavisolibacter sp. | reverse complement strand
TTTATGGGTGGAGGTTGTGTTCTTACTAACATGTGTTTACAATAATTCTTTCGGTTTCTGTAATAATTAGCTTTTTGACAAATAGTAAAGCGTACTGCTGTTCTCTTCCCTGAATATCTGCCGGCTTTCGGCTAAAATTTCATCAACGGTAACAGCATTGTAGCGATCCAGTTCTGTGTTCATTAAAGAAGCGTCACCCAATAGCTCATACATCGCCAGGCTATTGGCACGGTTCATTAACGACATGTCTTCGAAGGCGATCATGCTTTCGGTTTTGTTCTTTACTTTTTGTAATTCTTCTTCGCTTACTTTTTCCGATTTTATTTTATCTAATTCTTCACTGATAGCGGCTTCTGCTTCTTCCATTTTTACGCCTTTCACCAGCTTGCCTTCTATAGCCAGCAGGCCCGCGTCGATGGTTCCGAAATGATAGCACTCAATATTGCTGAACAACTTTTTTTCTTTCACCAGCGATTGAAACAGGCGTGAAGAGCCGCCGCCTCCTAAAACTTCTGTTATCAGGTCAGAAACATAATAACGATGATCCATGCGGGGATAAATATGCCAGCATTTATACAAGGCGTCTAATGGCACATTGGCATGAACTTCTAATTTTTTTGCCGCTGTTTGCGATGGCTCCTCCGGTAGTTGGCGAACATATTTTTCGCCGGTTTCAATGGGACCGAACCATTTTTCTGCCAATGTTTTTACCTGTTCTGTTGTTACGTTTCCGGCAACAACTAAAATGGCATTGACGGGGCGATAGTGTTTGAAAAAGAAATCTTTTACATCCTGCAATTGTGCATTTTCAATATGCGAAAGTTCTTTTCCAATGGTCATCCAGCGGTAAGGGTGTACCTGGTAAGCCAGTTCACGAAGCTTAAGCCACACGTCGCCGTAAGGTTTGTTCAGATAGTGCTCTTTAAACTCTTCGCTTACTACCTTGCGCTGCACTTCCAGGCTATTGTCTGTAAAGGCCAGCGATAACATGCGGTCGCTTTCCAGCCAAAAAGCTGTTTCCAGGTTTTCGGCTGGCAGCTGTATGTAATAGTTGGTGAGATCGTTGGTAGTGTAAGCATTATTTTCACCGCCGGCCATTTGCAAGGGCTCGTCGTAAACCGGTATGTTGATGGAGCCGCCGAACATCAGGTGTTCAAAGAGATGGGCAAAGCCGGTACGGGAAGGGTCTTCATCTTTGGCACCTACATCGTACATCACATTTACAACCGCCATCGGTGTGGATGTATCCTGGTGAACGATAACTCTTAAGCCGTTCTGTAATGTAAACTTTTCAAAATTGACCACTGATTAAATGATTTTAATGATTCACTGATTTCATTCGTCCTCGAATTGGGGTGTAAAAGTATTTTAAAAGCAACAAAGCAAAGCAGAAGAAAAATTTGCATTGTGCGAAGGGGGCTTAAAACAGACAGAGGGCTAACTTTCGTTATAAGGTTGCTAATAGCGCAATTCAAAGAATGCTTTTCACTTTTAAATCAAACTCCTTCAGCTCACCATTTCTTTGAATAATAATTTTTAACCGGTCGCCGGCATTTTGCATAGCCAGTTTATATTGCTGCAGGTTCTGGCTGAAATTTTTGTTGACGGCCACCACCACATCGCCTTCCTTTAGCCCTATTGCTTCTGCCGGAGAGCCTTTGGCTACATCACCTAAAATGATCTGGCCGTTTTCTAAATACAGTTCAAGGCCTGTATAAGAGTAGTCAAACGCTTCGTTATAGTGTGTGTTTGGTGTCAGGTAAATATCACGCCGGCCATAGTTCAAAATAATATTGAAGCGGCGCAACAAATCGTTGCCTATCAATCCACCCAGGTAGGGATAAGAAGTAACATTGTATTCGTCATCAAAAATGTAGATGGGTACATTTCTGAATTTGTAAGGCCCCAATTTAATTTCTTTAATTACCGTCATGCTCATATCGATCTTGCCGCCTAATCCCTCGGCCTGCTTGGTATAAAATTTTCTTTTTTTATGCATTAATGCGCTGTCCTTAATAAAATCAGTGGTCAGCATCATGTTCAGTCCGGCACCCATGTCAAATAAAAAACGGCTTGTAATGGTCAGTCCGTCTTTCACCCGTGCACTTTGAACCGGCAATGTGTTGATGGCGGGCCGGAACAAGAAACCACCTCTTGGATAACGAAAGGAACCTTTGCTCCAGATCTCAATCTTAGAACTATCGAAATCAACTTTAAGGATATACCGGCTTAGAAGCGAGTAACCAATGATGCCGTCAATTCTTTCGCCATAAACACTGGTTAAAATGCCATAATCATTGATATGAAAATTAAGGCTGTCAACATTAAGCTGTGGCAAGCAAAGTATATGGTTGTTTAAAAAACTTACTTTTTTTATTCCTGCAATGCCGCGGATGGTTTTGTTGGACGGCGTTGCTTTCAATCCAAAATATGCTGCCGTAGTTGAATCTAACGAAATGCCGCCGCTGCCGGTGTCTAAAATGAAATTCAGGGTATCGGGAAAAGTATCAAGCCGGGCATGTAATAAGATCACGCCGCCCGTCAACTGCATGAAATTGAACTTGGTTAAAAAACGGGATGGCTCAATAAACTCTTCCTGCGCAAAAGAAGTTTTGAAAAAAGAAGTAAGCAATATCAGGCAAAGCAGTTTTTTCATTCGTAGTCCGTGGCTTTAGTTAGGACAATATGCAAAGCGTTTACGTTGCAATCGTTGCGCAAGTATTAAAGTTATTCTAAGCTTTTACTTATGCAAAACCTTTTATCATAATGCTGCCACTTGGTTTTGTAAATTTGCGGCGCTATGGATTTTACCCAATTGTACGATAAAGCCCTGCGTTTCGAGTTTTTGAGCATAGAAGAGGGTATGTTTCTTTTTGAAAATGCGCCGCTTGCGGAGTTGATGTATGTAGCCAATGAACTCAGGAAAAAGCAAGTGCCTCATGGAAAGGTTACCTGGCAGATCGACCGCAATGTCAATACCACCAATGTGTGTATTGCCAACTGCAAGTTTTGCAATTTTTACCGCATACCCGGCCATGCCGATGCGTACATTACTGACATGCCGACGTACCGCAAAAAAATCTCTGAAACGATTCAATACGGCGGTGATCAACTGTTATTGCAAGGCGGTCATCACCCAGAATTGGGGCTGGATTTTTATACAAATACTTTTCGACAGATCAAGCAGGAGTTTCCAACCATAAAGCTGCATGCACTTGGCCCGCCCGAAGTGGCACATATTGCCAAGCTGGAAAAAATGTCGCACCACGATGTGTTGAAAGCCCTGAAAGAAGCAGGTATGGATTCATTGCCCGGCGCCGGCGCCGAAATACTGATAGACAGGGTGCGCCGCCTGATCTCAAAAGGTAAATGCGGTGCCGATGAATGGCTGGCTATTATGCATGAAGCGCATAAGCTTAACATTACTACATCGGCCACTATGATGTTTGGACATGTGGAAACCGTGCAGGAAAGATTTGAGCATTTGGTAAAGATCCGGGAAGTGCAGGCTAAGAAACCCGAAGGTGCAAAGGGATTTTTGGCTTTCATTCCATGGACTTTCCAGGATGTGGATACCCTGCTTACCAAAATCCGCGGTGTGCACAATCTTATCACGCCTGAAGAATACATTCGTATGATCGCCATCAGCCGCATTATGTTGCCTAATGTAAAGAACATCCAGGCTTCGTGGCTTACGGTAGGTAAACAAACCGCCCAGCTTTGCCTGCACGGCGGCGCCAATGATTTTGGTTCTATTATGATCGAAGAGAACGTGGTAAGTGCTGCCGGCGCACCTCATAGGTTTACTTATAAAACCATCCAGGATGCTATCCGGGAAGCGGGTTTTGAGCCGCAGCTGCGCAACCAGCAATATGAGTGGCGTGAAATACCTGAAGCCATTGAAGAACAAATAGTGAATTATTAAAGAACCAGGAGCGGTTAACAACTATGAAAAATTCAAGCTTTTATTTTCACTGGATATCTTTTATCGTGGGTTTTATTTTTGGCGTATTTGGCGTACTGTTTACCTTATTTGCCCGAACCGATAGAAGAGATAAGATCTATTCTTCACTGTTAGGCTGTTTTATTGGTGCAGCTATCAGCCTTACATTACTTAAATTATATCCCCAGGCTTTTTCGGGCTTGCCTAACTTTCGTTGAAAGGGAACTGTTTGAACAATTTCCACGAACTGCCATTATATTCCCAAAGTTTCAGTCCCGTTCCTTTTGCTTCGAACGCACAAAAATTTTCGTTCAGGAATTGCAATAACTCTTTTGCTGCTTCCGCAGATACGTTTTTTTGAAGGGTAATATGTGGCTGCAGCTTTTGCCGGTCTTGCGGAATTAAAAAGGAGTTCCATTGTTGTTGCAGGTTTTCATGCAATTGCTGCAAGTCATCGCATTCAATTGTATAAACCACGCCATCATCGGTCAGTACAGGTTTTTTTATTTGTAAATCAAGCGTTTTGTACTGCCGGCTTATTGTATCTATCGCAGCAATGATGGACGCCTCATTAGGGAGCAAATGAAAAAGTGTAAGGTGGGCTTCAACATGGTTTTGTTCAGCAGGAAAATAGATTTTGCGCAAGGCATTAAAAAACAGGAAAGCATTTTCTTCAACAGCAACAGTTAAACTAAAGGGCACTTCCATGCCCTAAATAAACAAATTTTGTTTTATAAAACAGCAAGACAAGCGTTACTATTTTACCTGATGTGTTTTTAAAAACAAAAGTTAGTGCTGCTTCAGTAAATATTTATCCAGCGCATCTATGGCCTGTTTTTTTATTTCTGGAGGCAATAACTCCTGGTCATGCCATTCGTCGTGTTCTCTTCGAAAAGAAAAAGATGGAAGCTGCGTTTGACTGCTTTCAGAAAGAAAAACATATTTATCGTTATTGAAAATCACCCGGTAAATAATATTCTGGTTATTAACGGCAAGGTTGGTTGAAAACAGGTCTTCCATTTAGAACAGTTTAAAAGTTTACATGTTCACGAGCTTTTAAGTTGTGCACTTTCGCTTACTGTGTTCCCGTCGAGTCCACCGGATTTTGCTGCAGCAGTTGCATTAATTCATCCAACTTAGGTGCCAGTATTATTTCTGTACGACGGTTGTGCTGGCGGCCATCTGCCGTAGTGTTGGTATCAACCGGCTCAAATTTGCTACGGCCGCTGGCAGTAACTCTTGTAGGATCTACCTTGTAGGTGTCGGTTAATATCCGCACAATGGCAGTAGCCCTTGCCACACTCAAAGCCCAGTTGTCTTCGTATTTGCCATGAATAGGTATAGAATCGGTGTGGCCTTCTACCACTACATTAATATCAGGGTTGACATTTAGTACCTGCGCTAAAGTGCCCAGTGCTTCTTTTCCTTTGGGGTTCACCACGGCACTGCCGGATGGAAACAAAAGACTTTCCTGCAGGCTTACATATACTTTTCCATTTTTGGTAAATACCTGCAATTCATTGGAGTTGAACCCTGTTAAAGCGTTGGCCATTTTCTGGCGCAGGTTCTCCACGGCTTCGCGTTGCTGTTGCAGCAAACGCCGCAGATCCCAAAGGCGTTTTTGTTCTTCTTCCAATTGTTTTTGCGTCATATTGGCCACGCCTGATGCTTTGGATGCCTGTTGCATGGCATCATCAATTTGCTTTACCAGTTTGGCATTATCGGCCTGCAAGTTTTCAATCTGGCCTTTGAGGGTGGTTATTTCATTGGCTAACTCTGTGTTTTTAGCCATCTGGTCTTGCTCCCGCGACAAAGATTGTTCGTATTTTTTACGGGAAACGCAGGACGATAGCAACAGCAGACAAAGCAGGGAAGGCAGGAAAAAACGATAACTCCTTTTCATACCGAGATATTTGGCAGAAAAGGTTAAAAAATTATGCCATAGAAAGAATGAGCATGTTTAAAATGAACTTTCTTAATTGCAGTTTCACCGATTAAATAATCAGTCCTGGCTATGAAACATATGCAAGTTTACTAGCCTATAATAACTTCGAAACCATCGGTACACAATAGCAGGCTCGTCCTTTATCTTTGTGCCGGTTACCAACTATAATCCAGTAGTACAATGCAAAAAAACACCATACTCTGGGCTGATGATGACGCCGATGACCTGATGTTGATGAAGGAAATCCTCCTTAAGAATAATCGTAATTACGAAATTATTGAGGTACGGAACGGGAAAGAGGCGCTGGATTTTTTAAAGAAGGCAAAAGAAGCCGCTCACCTTCCGTGCCTTATTATTTTAGACATTAATATGCCTATATTGGATGGAAAGGAAACGCTTTCTATTTTAAAAAGGGAGGAAGCGTATCAATCCATTCCCGTTGTTGTATTTACCACTTCTAATAGCGAACTCGATAAACTTTTCTGTAGTAAGTACCAGGTAGAAATGATCACCAAGCCGCCGCATTATAAAAGCCTTGAAAATGCGGTATTGAGGCTTTTGAATTTTTGCAACCTGTAGATGTAGTGAGTTGAATGGTTGAACCAGTTGATTAGTTAACTGAGTTAACCTCACTACTATAAACACTTCAACCCGGTCAACCATTCAACTAATCACCTATCCTGCCGGATGATTACCACTGCGGTTCCGACCTTCCAGCAAAGGCTTTGCTTTTAATTCAATAGCATATCCTAACTCATCAGACAGATCTCTATATCTATCGTCGGCTACCCAGCGTCTTCTTTCCTTATGCAATACCAACTGCCGTGGCGGCGCATTTTCCTGCCGTCCGTTATATTTTTGAAGCCAGGCATAACACTGTCCATCGTCACCAATGGCTACTTCGTAATGGGCTAAAGCACCTTCGTGCAACACAACTGCTGTCATTTCCATAACACATGCTTTACCCTGAAAATTCCAAAGATGATGCCTTTTTTAAAGTGCAGATAAAAAACCTCAACTATAGCTTGTATCATCAATAAAAGTATTCTCTTCTACAATCAAAAGCTGTGGCAGGAAGCACTGCTGCAAATGCAGGCAATTAGCTGTGGAGTAAAGTAAACAGATTTTCTATTGCCTTTTAGTTCTGTTTGCTGTCAATCTGGCAACTAACCAGTATTTGGAACAACCCTTGATGACAATGAGCAACCTATTTATCAGCATTAAATTTCAAACTTATGGTACAGGAGAAGGGAACCATTTCCATACACACAGAGAACATCTTTCCGATCATCAAAAAATTTTTATACTCCGATCATGAGATCTTTTTGCGGGAGTTGGTGAGCAACGCAGTGGATGCTACGCAAAAAATAAAGCGGTTATCGTCTTTGGGCCAATACAATAAAGAGCTGGGCGACCTGACTATCCAGGTTTCGGTTGATGAAAAAGCCAAAACCATCACCATTAGTGACAAAGGCATTGGCATGACGGCCGAAGAGATCAAAAAATACATTAACCAGATCGCTTTTTCCGGTGCCACCGAGTTCATGGAAAAATTTAAGGAAGCCAACGATGCCAACGAAATTATTGGCCGCTTTGGTTTAGGGTTTTATTCCGCTTTTATGGTGGCGGAAAAAGTAGAAATTCAAACCTTAAGCTACCAGGAAGGTGCTGAGCCTGCCCGCTGGATCTGTGATGGCAGCACAGCGTTTGAAATTACAGAAGGAACCAAAACTGAAAGAGGAACCGATATTGTTCTTTATATCAATAGCGAAAGTGAAGAGTTTTTGGATAAGAACCGCATAGAAGGCATACTTGACAAATACGCCAAGTTTCTCCCCGTGTCCATTCAATTTGGCACGAAAACAAAAAGCGAAGAGGACGGTGTGGATGAAAAAGGTGAAACCAAATACAAATCGGTTGAAGTACCCAACATTATCAATAACACCAACCCCATTTGGACCAAACAGCCATCGGATCTAAAGGACGAAGATTATCTGGACTTTTACAGGGAATTATATCCGTTGTCCGATGATCCCTTGTTTTGGATCCATCTCAATGTTGACTACCCGTTCAATCTTACCGGTGTTCTCTATTTTCCCAAGTTGAAAAATGATTTTGAGATCCAGCGCAACAAGATCAAGCTGTTCTCCCGCCAGGTATTTATTACCGATGAAGTAAAGGACATTGTACCCGAATTTTTAATGTTGCTGCATGGCGTTATTGATTCTCCCGATATTCCGCTGAATGTAAGCCGTAGCTTTTTGCAAGCCGACAGCAATGTAAAAAAGATCAATAGCTACATCACCCGCAAGGTGGCCGACAAGTTGAACGAGTTGTTTAGAAAAGACCGGAAAGCCTACGAAGAAAAGTGGACCGATATCGGGCTTTTTGTAAAGTACGGCGCCATCAGCGAAGAAAAGTTTTACGAAAAGGCGAAAGATTTTTTGCTGCTCACCAATACAAAGAATGAACATTTCACTTTGGATGAATACAATGCCAAAGTGAAAGATTTTCAAACGGATAAGGACGGCAGGCTGGTTTACCTGTACACCATAGACGAAGAAAGACAACACGCCTATGTGCAGGCTGCTAATAAAAGAGAATATGATGTGCTGCTAATGAACTCTCCCATAGATGCGCATTTTATGCAACACCTGGAAATGAAGCTGGATAAGGTTTCGTTTAAAAGAGTGGATGCGGATGTGCTGGATAAGCTCATTCAAAAAGAAGATGCGGCCCAACACCAATTAAGCGAAGAAGAAACCAAAAAGGTGAAAGAGGTTTTTGAAAAGGCCATCAATAATGCCAATATGAAGGTGGAGGTCGAAAGCTTGTCTGCCGACGAGCTGCCGGTGACCATTACCATGGAAGAGTGGATGCGCCGCATGAAAGACATGGCCCGCATGGGCGGCGGCATGAACTTTTATGGTTCCCTGCCCGATACTTATAAAGTGGCTGTCAATGCCAACCATACATTGATCACAAAAATTTTACAGGTCGACGAAGCCCACCAGGCGCAGTTGGCAAAGCAAGCATTTGACCTCGCGTTATTATCGCAGGGCATGCTGAAAGGCGCCGACCTTACCGCTTTCGTGGAAAGAAGTGTAAAAGTGATGGGTGAGGAGTAATTGTTTTAAGCAGCAGGCTACGCGTTTTTATGGAGACGTGTAACGTCAAAGGTAAAAAATCAAACACTTCTCGGTTTCACTTTTAATTCTGCCGTCCGCAAGTTCATTCGATAACCACTGTAAGGGATGTCAAACGACATCCTTTCTTTTTTTTAAGGGCCAACCAGAAAGTTCTCCCGCTCAGGCCAAAGAGAGCAAAACGCAGTGTTGCAACGCTGCGTTTCCGTGATATAAGGTCGTTTTAGAGCTTAGCGCCGCTTATTTAGCAGAAGCTGAATTAAAATATGGAGTAAAAGAGTTATTTTTCTTTCTAGTTGTATGCAGTTCTTATAAGATATGCTCATTCACTTAAGGCGCTAATTATTAGATTGAACACACCAGTGGCTAACCAAATAAGAACTGTCAAAGCCCGGCAGTTCTTAAAAAAACTTTTTCATGAAAAAGTCCATACAAACCATCCTGCTTTTAAGCTGTAGCGTTGTGGTTGCCGCACAGCAAACGCATTTCTATGGAAGCGTCAATTCCGGCATACTTGAAACCATTTCATTTACCAAGCTGGGAATGAACAGTTACCTGCCAAAGAATGTTTTTTTTGAGCTGCCCATATCAAAAGCAAAAACTTTTTCAGGCAACTTTTCTATTACGGAAAAGGGTATGTACCGCATTGGCGATGGATGGTTTGGCCACCAGGTGTTTCTTACCCCCGGCGATTCGGTGCAGCTTAGGTTTGATAAAATATCGCCGAAAAAAAACAAGGACGGAGCAGCAGCTTTAACACCCACTTTTCACAAACTGCGGGTAAAAACAAAATATCCTGCTAACTATACTTTTTTTGATGAAGTAAATCCCTTTTTCGGGCAAACCGTTTATCCGTTTAAAAAGGATCAGTTCAATGCTAAGAAATTTAAGGCTTCCTGTGATTCGGCCTATAATGCAGCTATATTAAGGCTTGAAAGCTATCATGCTAAAAAGCTGGCTTCCGATACTTTTTACCGGTATGCGCTGGGAGAATTGAACGGCCGTTATATTCTTTGGATTTGTACACCGTTAACCTATGTAGAAAAAACTGAAATGCCTGCAGGTTATTTCGATCAGATAAAGGATACATTATTTAATGACTACGAGCTTTTAATAAGAACAGACAGTTATGTCACGGCTGCATCTGTTTACAACGTCTATGTTTTGAATAATTTCAACCCACAACGCTGGTACAGTAACCTTGACAATGAATTCTTCACTGCGGCTACTTATTTTAAAGGTATACTCAGAGACA
This sequence comes from Flavisolibacter sp., assembly GCA_051955075.1. Lineage (GTDB taxonomy): Bacteria > Bacteroidota > Bacteroidia > Chitinophagales > Chitinophagaceae > Flavisolibacter. The sequence goes on along the minus strand of JBQCHB010000582.1, from coordinate 733 downwards.
GGTTGATGGGATGGAGCATTACCGATTACAAAGACAAAAACTTCGCATCCTTCGATTCTTTATACCGCTTCTTTCTTGCGGAGTGCCGCAATACAAGAATTAAAAATGAAGTGTACAACGACGTAAAAGCATACAGGTTAAGTGAGACAAATAAACCCTCTCTTGACAGCCTGCTGAAACATACCATTGTAACGGACATCAATGGACGTTCTTTAAGTTTTAAGGAGATAAAAACTTCCAAAAAATGGGTACTTATTGATTGTTGGGCATCTTGGTGCGTGCCCTGTAAAAGGCAACTGCCTTTTCTGAAAGAATTTGAAAAAAAGCTTGGTGACAGTATCGAATTTGTTTACCTGTCCTTTGATGAAAAAAAAGAAAGCTGGAAGACCGAGATTGCCAAAAGTAAACATGCTGCGAAGGGACAATTTATAGTAAAGGATGGTTTTAAAAGCAGCTTTGCCAGGTATTTCAATTTGCTTACTATTCCAAGATACATTTTAATTAACAGGGTTGACAACAATGTAGCAGCCAAAGACCTGCCTGTGCCCAGCCATCAGCAGGGTTTTGAAGAAGCAATTAAAGAAGCTTGTCTTCAATAAGCCGTGAGTTGAGAGGGTCTTGTCAATTGCTCCGTTATGAGTGAAGACTTAAACCTTTACGATAAAAGCCCGGATGGGTCAAACTCTTTATTGCGTAATAAAGGTAAAAGAGCCTGGTACCACAACCTCAGCCA
>JBQCHB010000581.1:0-8193 GCA_051955075.1 Flavisolibacter sp. | reverse complement strand
AAATCGGCGCCCAACAAATTAGATCGATACACCAGTAAGCCCACTTCATCGCCTTCCAATTCTGCGGCTTTGTCTTTATCCCATAGGTAACTTACGTGCTTAAACTCTTTTGTGGTTGTGCTCATAATTTTATTTATTTCTTTTTAATCAAATCTTTTTTTGTCCGAACGATAGTTTAAACGATTAAGTTTAGAACATACATAGTTATTATTCTTTTTTTCATTGCCCCGCTCACTGGTGCAGGGCATTGCCATATCCCACCAATACGACTGAAGTAATGATGGTAATAATTCCTACAATAATAGTGGTTTTTGTTTTTGAACTTACCCCTTTCCATTCCTTTAGCGCAAAGCCCCAGAGATGGGCCACCAAAATAATAAACGACATATGGAGTATCCATGAACTTGCGCCATTTCCTAGTTTGCTTTCGCCCATTCCGTAAAAGAAAAACTGCAGAAACCACAGCGTGCCCGCCAAAGCGCAAAAAAGATAATTGCGTAGCAAAGGTGTTTTTTTATCTACATAATCTCCAAAAGTTTTATTGCGGATATTCAGATACATGCACCAGATAAAGTTGGTGGTAAGGCCGCCCCAAAGCAACACTATATAAATTACATTATTGCGGTATAAAAAATTGCCCGTTTCTCCGGGATTAGCTGCCTTCCACGCATCGTTGGCCACCTCGGCCATTTTTGAGCCTGCTTCAATTCCATAATTAAAACATGCGCTGAGAATACCGGAGATAATACAAACTATCAATCCCTTTACCAGGTTAAATTCTTTTACACTTTCCTTCTTTTTTTCTTCAGGCAATTCACGTTCTTTTAATACGCCGGCCCTGCCGCAAATAAAAATGCCCAACAGGCAAAGAACTACACCAAGCAGCACTATCTGTCCCCAATGATTTGAAATTAAATCGGTAAATGTAACTTTTCCCTCAGATGGATGAAAATTATAATAAATTGACGGGGCCAATGCGCCAAACGCGGAAGTGAATCCGAGAAGCACAGAATTACCCAGCGACATCCCTAAATATCGCATTCCAAGCCCGTACATCAAGCCTCCTATGCCCCAAAGCACACCCCAGAAATATGTCCAGCCAAAGGTGGAAGCAGGCGTATTTGAAATAATAGTCCCGAAGTGTGGAATAGTGAGCCATGCAGCAATGGGCGGAACAATCAACCATGAAAAAAGCCCCCCAATGATCCAGAAGTTTTCCCAATGCCACCCTTTTACTTTATTATAAGGGACATAAAAACTTCCTGAGGCAGCGCCACCTATAAAATGATAAAAAATACCAAGGATTATCTGCATGCGTCAAGTATTCGCTCTGAAATTGTATTCGGGAATAAAAATAAATGAAATCAATTCAATCATCATCATGTACTGTCATGGTTTGGAAAAGACCAAAAATTATAAAGGTTTTTTAGCAAAAAAATACAACATGAAAATACAGCGTTGTAATCTGCAAGCCACGCCCGTTGATGATGCGTCGCGCCAATGCCTGGAATTGGAAACCGCAGAAATAACGATGAGAGGAAATTATATAGAAGATAATATCCCGACAGGATAGAAAACAATTATGGTATAGCCAGAACATCAACCAATAGGCGTTTAAGCCGGGCTGGGGTAAGCACAGAGGAACAAAAGCGTTAAATTATTCTATGGCTTGGCAATGATCTTGAATCGCTTCACATTGAGATTACTGTACAATTAATTTATTGTACTAACCTTACGGTATCAGCAGTGGTAACATTGCCTGCAGTCACCTCAATATTTTTAAGTGTATCTGGCATATAACCGGTTGCTTCATCCGGCGCAAATATTAAAGTATAACTGTTGGCAGGAATGCCCCAAAACTTGTAGGCGCCCGATGCATCCGGAATGGCGCCCAAGGTATCAGCCCCTGCAATAGCCGTCACGCGGGCATTTGCAGCTTCCGGCAATACTACTCCCTGAATGGCGCCACCAGCAGCCCGTGCAAAAGTACGGATCACAGGTTTTAAAAGATATTGTCCACTATTGCCTGCTTTCACAATAGAACGCGCCGCATCAAAATCCATTACCAATTCATAAGGGATGCCTGGCTTTACATCAGCATCTACATTTAATTTAAGGCCCGATTGCTGGGCAGAAGGTGTTTTTAAATCCACTGTACTTCCATCTTCTAACACGAGCTGGTTGTCGTCTCCCAAAATTAAACGGATTTGAGAAACCTTACCGGCAGGTACACTTACTCCTCCCAGGAGCGTATCCTTGCCGTTGCGAAGCTGCAGCAGGTCATACTTTCCGGGATTCAACAAGGGCACGGAAGTCCATCCGTTGTCAGATGTATCACTACTATTTTTCACCATCATTTCCTTTATATCAATCCATACCGCCTTGTAATCAGCGGGAGCATCAGTGAGGTAGACATTAATTTTTGATGTTTGATTGCCTGAATTATCAGATTTTGAACAGGAATTAAGCATATAAGAGAGTATCGCAATTCCTAATAACGGAAGTAAGATTCCGTGGCGTTTTTGTTTCACAGAGTAATAATTTAGATTAACAGAAAGGCAAAATTCGTTCCAATACTTGCAATAGGTTGCTCAAAGTGATTTTGTCCGGTAAAATAAACCTCCGTTTCACAAGCCGGAAGCTTCGAATTCACGTTTCAGTCAATATCGAATAAAATAAAAATTACGAATATTTCTTCTTTTACTACACCAGTTCAAAAAAAGTTGAAACGCCGATTGCATCTTTTAATAAACAGTGATTGTCCGCTATTTATTTTTCACCAACCGTACAGAGTATACCGGTCCTGCAGAACTTCCATCCTGCGCTACAAATTTTATTCGCACCTTTTCTTTGCCTTTTATAAATTCCTCCGGAATGGCGTAGGAAACTTCTTTAAACTGTGACAGATTCCATTTGCCCGTATTATCTTCCGTTGTCAATTTCTTATCGTCGATATAAATATCAAACTTATGGCTGCCCCATTCAGCGCCCCAATAACGGACCATCAAACTCAGGTTTTGTTCTTTGTTTGTATTCATTTCATAACTAAAATAGCCACCGCTAAAAGCCTCACGAAACATCTGGTCCTGGTTGTTGCCGGCTCTTGATTTATCGCTTTTCATTTGATGGTCTACTTCGGGCTGCTGTTCGCCGGGATGCACAAAATCGACCGTGCGTTTTTCCAAATCCAGTTTTTCTTTTTCAGATACGGCAATAGAATCAATATATTTTTTATAGCCCTCACTGCTCAAAGCCATCCAATACATCATGTATCTCGCATCGTATATTTGAAAGAAAGGCTGCAATTCAATCTGAATCGGGTTAATCACTTTTATGTTCTTAACAGTAAAATGGAGCGGTTCATTTTTTACAGGAACTAAATCATGAGTAATTGATGAAACATTATCATCAACAAAAATGGGCGCTTTATTCACCGGTAATTTTTTACCACTGGGAATATGTCCCCAGCGGCTGTCATCCGCAATCAATCCTTTCAAATCTTCTGTTCCTGTTTTTGCACCCAACAAAATTGGGCCGTGCATAATAGCGATGTATTGCGAAACATTGGGTAAATGTGAAATAGTGTTATGCATCGGCAATGTAATTTCTATTACATCTCCTTTTTCCCATTTGCGATTGATGCTTACATAAGAAGAAGGATGATTGGCAAATGAAACGTTTTCACCATTTACGGTAATTTTTAATTCGCCATCTTTTACCCACCACGGATAACGAACCATCAGGTTGAATGGCCGGTTTGCTTGTGTAATAAGCAGCTTCGTTTTTTCTTCAAAAGGAAATTTGGTTTGTTGTGTGAGCTGTATTTCTTTTTCTTTCCAGTTTAATTGAGATGGGATGAAGAGATTTACAAACAATGAATCGCCGGAATGCGTGTAAATAAATTCATTGTATTTCCCATGATTTTCCATGCCTGTGCCAACGCAGCACCACATGGCCTCATTGGGCGCAGAGTATACGCGATAACTTCTCGGGCGGGCCGGCGTAAAATAAACATAGCCGCCGGTTTCAGGATTTTGAGTGGAAAGAATATGATTGTATATCGTGCGCTCATAATAATCTGCATATTTTGCTGAGGGATTTTTTCTGAACAAATCTTCAGTAAGTTTCAGCATGTTGTTGGAATTGCAACTTTCAGGGCCTTCTACATCATTGATGAAATCGATACACGATGCAGCGCTTGGAAAAAATTCACGCCGACTGTTGCCGCCAAATGCTAATGTTCTGTTTGAGGTAACCGTTTGCCAAAAAAAACTTCCTGCATCGGCAAATTTTTTATCGCCACTTAGTTCTCCGATTCTTGCAAACCCAATTGCCTTCGGCACTTGCGTGTTGGCATGTTTATTATCCAAATTGTCAATCCCTTCAGATAAGAGGTCAAGCATTTGATGATGAGAAAATCTTTTGGCAGCTGTTAAATATTTTTTATCACCGGAAATAGCATAGGCATCTGCCAATACTTCGTTCATGCCACCCTGCTCGGTGTCAAGCATTTTTTGCATCTGGTCTTCCGTTAATCCTGAGGTAATATGAATGGCCCAATCGCAAAAATGTAAAAACATGTTTTTTGCCTGTTTACTGCCAGCATAAATGTAAGCATCTCTTAATCCTGCAAACATCTTATGCACATTGTACCATGGCACCCAACCTGCATGAAATGCTTTGAAATCACCGTCCAGCACAGATTTCCAAACGGCAGCGCTGTTTGGAACGCCACCCACATAACCCACTCCCCAACTGTTATGATTCCTCGTATTGGCATCCTGGCATTTTTGTAATTCAGCAATCATGTAGAGCAACCTTTTTTTACATTCTGCGTTTCCGGTAGCGGTGTTGATTGCCATCGCCGTTAAATAATGGCCACCAATATGGCCATCCAAACCCGCCCAGTTTGTATAGCTGGAATCTTTAGGTGTTAGCCCTGCTTCTTTTAAATACGGCGCTAATAAACGGTCAACTTTATATTTCAAAAGAGTTTGAATATTTAAATCGCGTGCACGCTTAAACGGACCGTCTAATAATTTCACATCGCCAAGGTTAAATTCATTTGGGTATAGCTTCTCCTGCGCCCAAATATTTCCATAACATAAATTCCCAATAATTATCAGGAGTAGAATTGCCTTTTTCATTCTTTGAATATATTTCTTATTGCCAACTTTTTAAAATTACTTAATCATTTTGAGCTGCCCGATCGAAACACTAACTAGTCCAATTTTTAGGATGAAGCAAATGAAATTATGCATGCCATTCAAAGGGCATGTTTCAAATCATGCATCGACCAATTATTAAAAATAAAAATTTTACTTTTGTTGACACAATATTTACCTGATGTTACTAATTGTATTAAATGCGTTTTTTTGCCTTGCTTTTGCTGCTTTTGCCTATGTAAATCTCAATGATAAGGACTCCTGGCTGTGGGTAAGCATTTATATGGTGGCATCCATTTGCTGTGGCTTCGCAGCTTTTGGCAGATTTTTCCCAACGGTGTATCTTGTAGCTATTGCTTTCTATTTAGTTTATGCTATCCGGCTTTTTTTTATAAAAGACGGAGTGAAGGATTGGATTACAAAATATCATACTCCAAGTTTGGTAGAAAGTATGCAGGCAACCAAACCTTATATCGAACAGGCAAGAGAGTTTTTTGGATTGCTCATTGTCAGCGGTGCTTTGGCAATAAATTATTTTGCTTCTATGTAAATGAAACACACAGGAATTATGAAAGGAGAGATGAATACGAAGATTGACGGATTACTGATCAGGATTATCGAAAGAAATGTAAATGGCGAAACTTATGCATGGCTTCTTAATAAAGCAGCCGACTTAAATGGTAAAAACAATAAAGACCCGCTTACCATCATCTTTACGTCCATCCCACGTAAAACAGGGAAAAAAGAAATCGTGATTGAAGAAACAGAAGCTAAAGAAATTAATGCGATTTTGCCAGGCTTCAGGATTGATCATTGGACAATTGACAGGCTATCCAGGGTTTGGCTATTGAGCCAACTGGAAATTGATGATAAAGAAAAATATATTAGCCGAATTGAAAGCTTGTTTTCACAGGCAGAAATGAATGAGCTGGTAGCGCTTTATTCGTCTTTGCCACTTCTTTCTTATCCCGATGCGTGGAAATTAAGATGCGCGGAAGGTATCAGGAGTAATATCGGGACGGTGCTGGAAGCGATTATGTATCATAACCCATATCCGTCCACTTACCTGGATGAGCTGGCATGGAATCAATTGGTAATGAAAGCTTTTTTCACCAATAAAAATGTAAACAATATTGTAGGACTCGATGCAAGAGCGAATGCAAATTTAGCAAACACTCTTTTTGATTATGTAGAAGAACGCTGGTCAGCAAATCGTACTGTAAACCCGCAGATATGGCGCTTAACAGCCGCGTATTTTGATGAGCCTCATTTTTACATGATCGAAAAATTATTTAACGAGGGGGATGAAACAGATCGCAAAGCTGCCGCACTTGCTTGCGCTGATAGTTCCATTACAAAGATGAATTTGTTACTAGATCGGCATCCGCAATATAAAGAAGCTATTGCTGAAAAAAGGCTGAGCTGGCAGGTTATAGCAGATAAACAGATATTTTAAAATAATTAAATAAAGTAAATTATGTCGTGTAGTACTGATGAAAGGGAAACCGCGGAAACACAGAAAAGTATACCGCTTGATTTGGATGCCATAAAAGGAATGCGTTTTTTTGATCCTCATATTCACATGGTGTCAAGAACCACTGACGATTACCAGGCGATGGCCGATGCCGGAATTGTCGCTGTTATTGAACCAGCATTCTGGCTCGGGCAGCCCCGAACCGGCGTGGATACTTTTCGTGACTATTACAGCAGCCTGATAGGATGGGAAAGATTTCGTGCATCTCAGTTTGGTATTAAACATTATTGCACCATTGGGTTAAACTCTCGCGAAGCAAATAATCAAAAACTGGCGGAGCAGGTAATGGAAATTCTTCCGCTTTTTATCTATAAAGAAGGCGTGGTGGGAGTTGGTGAAATAGGTTTTGATGATCAAACACCTTCCGAAGAAAAATATTACAGGCTGCAGCTTGAACTCGCTAAAGAAGCAGGTTTGCCTGTGCAAATCCATACGCCACACCGCGATAAGAAAAAGGGCACACAGCGCAGTATGGACATTGCAATAGAGCATGGGTTAAACCCTTACTCTGTTATTGTAGACCACAATAATGAGGAAACCGTAAAAGAAGTGCTCGACAGAGGCTTTTGGGCCGCATTCACTATTTACCCTTTTACAAAAATGGGTAACGAACGGATGGTCGAAATTGTGAAGCAATATGGCACAGAGCGCATTATCGTCAACTCTGCTGCAGATTGGGGAATCAGTGATCCGTTGGCAGTACCTAAAACTGCGGCTTTAATGAAAATCAGCGGTATTGATGTCAAGGATATTGACTTGGTTTGCTTCCGCAACGCTATTACCGCTTTCGGACAGAGCGGACAAATTATAGAATCCGATTTAGACGACGTTCGCAATATGGACCAATCCAAAAAATTTGAAGGCAATAGTGTGCTTCGCGGAGGCCAGGCGCCCCGTATTAATAAATCATCCCTTATCATTAGTTAATATCCTGAATTGAAAAGAAGCAAAGGTTTTCTTCAACTAATGAGGCCCGCCAATATAGTTACTTCCGTCGCTGACGTACTGGCCGGAATCGCTATATCCGGGTATTTAGCAAATGAAAATTTCTCTGCTACCTATATTCCCTCCATTTTACTTTTAAGCATTTCCACTATGGGACTGTATGGAGGCGGAGTTGTTTTTAATGATGTGTTTGATTCGGAACATGATAAGGTAGAAAGACCTGAAAGACCAATACCGTCAGGAGTTATATCGAAAGGAGAAGCCTCATTACTGGGTATTATTTTGTTTGCAATCGGTATAATGGCTGCAGCAATTGTAAGTGTGTTATCGGGCTTAATTGCGATATCAATTATTATCGCTGCCCTTGTTTACGATAAATGGTCAAAGCATCATGCATTTGCCGGCCCATTCAATATGGGATTGTGCCGCGGCTTAAATCTTTTATTAGGCATTAGCATTGTTATACCTGCTGTTTCGGCTTGGTGGTTTGTTGCAATAATACCAATTATTTACATCGCCGCAATTACGATGATAAGCAGAGGCGAAGTG
>JBQCHB010000580.1:0-26977 GCA_051955075.1 Flavisolibacter sp. | reverse complement strand
AAAAAGGGTTTATGTCTAACTAAAACCTATCGTACAAACTGCTTTTGAAAAATCTCCAGGACTACTCAAATTTTATTTACACGCATACCGTAATTACTGCTTAAGAACTCCGGAACAACTGCTTCAGGCTTTTTAATTTTTAAACTACACATTCATGAGAAGAGTTCTATCGGTATTGCCGGTATTCCTGCTGTTTGGATTGCTGGCATACGCACAAAACCGAACTGTAACCGGCCGGGTTACAGACGCACAAGGAAAAGCAGTACCGTTTGCTTCAGTTTCTTTAAAAGGCACCACTACCGGGGTGGCAGCAGATGAAAACGGAAACTTTTCTATTCAGGCGCCCCCTAATGCTACGCTGGTTTTCAGTGCAGCAGGTTTTCAAAATTCGGAAGTCAATATTGGCACACAAACCTCGGTTACAGCTACCATTACAAGCCAGTCAAATTTAAGCGAGGTTGTGGTAACTGCACTAGGCATCAGGCGAAGCAGAAATACACTGCCTTTTGCGGCACAGCAGGTAACCAGCGAAGAAGTAACAAAAACACGTACAGATAATTTTGCTAATTCTCTATCGGGCAAGGTTGCCGGTTTGCAAATTAAAACCAATAACAACCTTGGCGGATCAACCAACATTATTCTCCGCGGTTATAAATCTATTACCGGCAACAATCAGGCATTAATCGTTGTGGATGGGGTTCCCGTAAACAACAGCAATTCTAACTCATCCTCCCAACTGCAGGGTTTCGCAGGTTATGATTATGGTAATGCCGGGGCTGATATAAACCCCGATGATATTGAGTCGGTGAATGTTTTAAAAGGGGCTGCTGCTTCTGCACTTTATGGAAGCCGTGCTGGTAATGGTGTTATTGTAATTACCACCAAAAAGGGTAGAAAAGGATTGGGCATTAGTGTCAACTTAGGCGGATCAACGGGCTGGATGGATAAGAGCACCTGGATCAATTATCAGCATGAATATGGCTCCGGTTATTATGATCCTGATTATTATACTTATTCTGATGCACCTCCTTCACCGGACAGCCACTTTTTATATTTTGATGCCAATGGTGATGGTGTGGACGACTTGGTAGTGCCCACAACAGAAGATGCTTCCTTTGGTGCCAAGTTCGATCCAAATCTTTTAGTGTACCAGTGGGACGCTTTTGATCCTACATCGCCCAATTATGGCAAAGCCACTCCATGGGTGGCTGCTGCACACGATCCAACTTCTTTCTTTCAAAAGCCCCTGTCATCAAGTGCCAGCATTTTTGTTGAAGGCGGTGGAGACAGAGCAACGTTTAAATTAGGTTATAGCCGCAACTATGATAGGGGCATATTGCCTAACAGCAAGCTTACAAAAAACCTTGTCAATTTGCAGGCAGATTATAAGATTACAGACAAGCTAACGGCAACGGGTTCCGTTAATTTTTCAAGAGTTGACGGTTTAGGAAGATATGGCAATGGTTATGATAATAACAACATGGCTACCAATTTTAGGGAATGGTGGGAAATGAATGTAGACGTGCAGGAACAAAAAGACGCCTATTTCAGAACGCATAAAAACACTACCTGGAATATGGCCGGCCCTCCCGAAGATGTTGGTCCTATTTATTGGGATAATCCTTACTATACCCGTTACCAAAGCTATGAGTCCGATTTCAGGAACCGTTTTATATCTTATGTTACGCTAAATTATAAAGCTACAGACTGGCTGAACTTTTTAGGCCGGGTTTCTCTGGACACGTATGATGCAGTTCAAGAGGAGCGCCAGGGTTTTGAATCTATCAATATTGGCGGATACAGCCGTTATAATCAAAACTACAGGGAATTAAATTATGATCTGATTGCCAATCTTGATAGAGATGTTTCAAGTGATCTAAATGTGAAAGCTTTGATAGGTACGAATCTTAACCACAATTATTTCAATTCGATATTTGCAACAACCAACGGCGGTATAATTATCCCCGGTATTTACGATTTGGCAAATTCTATCAACCCGATAGAAGCGCCATCTGAGCAGGATCAGCAGGTTGAAGTAGGAGGTGTTTTTGCAGGCGCAACACTTACTTACAAAGACATGTTGATTTTAGATGCCACAGCCAGGAGGGACCAGTCTTCTACTTTACCAAAAGGCAACAATGCCTATTTCTATCCTTCGGTTTCGGCTGGCTTTGTATTTTCTAAGTTGCTTCCTACTGCCAATTGGTTGAGCTTCGGAAAATTAAGGCTCAATTATGCACAAGTGGGCAGCAGTGCGCCATTTGATTACTTGATTGACTCTTACACACAGCCAACACCTTTCAACGGCATCCCGTTATTTTCTGTGAACAGCACACAAAAAAATCCTGAACTCAAACCGGAAAGAACAAAGAGCTATGAAGCAGGGCTTGAAATGTCGATGTTCAGGAACAGGGTGGGGTTTGACGTTACCTATTTTAAAACCAACACCGTTGACCAGATTATACCCGTTACCATATCAGGCGCCACAGGGTATACAACCCAGATCATTAATGCCGGTAATGTAGAAAATAAAGGCTTTGAAGTGGCTTTAAACTTAGTGCCGGTTAAGCTTCGGGATTTTACATGGAACATGAATATTAACTGGACTAAGATCAATAATAAGGTATTGAGCCTTACAGGAGGTACACAAAACATTTTGCTGGGAACTTTCCAGGGCGGCGTTACGTTAAATGCTGTAGTGGGGCAACCCTATGGCGTTTTAAAAGGTAGTGAATATGTTTATACAGATGGACAAAAAACGGTTGATGGCGACGGTTATTACGAGGTAACGCAATCGACCAACAACATAATTGGTAATGTAACCCCCGATTGGACCGGTGGTATAAACAATAGATTTAGCTATAAAAATATTTCTGTAGGTTTTTTAGTTGACTTCAAGCATGGCGGCGACGTTTATTCTGTTGACCAGTGGTATGGTCAGGGCACCGGATTAACGGCCAATACGGCTGGGTTGAACGACCTGGGAAATCCTAAAAGAGATGATCCTGCTAATGGCGGGGGCGTTATTTTTCCTGGCGTAACAGAAGATGGAAAGGTTAATACAATACATGCCCTTGTAACGGGTTTAAGAGGTTATGGCTATAACAACTTTCCTAATGCCGGCTACATTTATGATGCAGGTTATGTTAAGCTACGCGAAGCCAATTTAACCTTCTCTCTACCTTCAAAAATGTTTTCCGGATCAAATGTGATCAGAGGAATTGATCTTTCTCTGTACGGAAGAAATTTATGGATCATCCACAAAAATCTTCCGGATGCAGACCCCGAAGAAGGACCAAGTTCAGGAAATATACAGGGAGTTCAGGTAGGCAGCTATCCTACTTACAGAACCGTAGGCTTTAATATTAATGTGAAATTTTAAATTCCCTTTTATGAAAATTCGACTTCAGCAATATATCAAATACTTTATCCCTTTGCTGGTGCTGGGCGCCTGTAAAAGGAATATGACGGACCTGAATCATAATCCGAAAGTGGCCACAACAGTTCAGGGAGAAATGCTTTTTACCAATGCAGAAAAAGCATTTGCCGATGTAATGACAACACCAAATGTAAACACCGGCATTTTTGAATTGATCTCGCAGTACTGGGCTGAGACTACTTATCCGCAGGAAAGCCAGTATGACTTAGGTAACCGGGATATTCCTTTAAACTGGTGGAATGTGCTGTACAGAGACGTGATCCAGGATTTTAACCAAAGCATTAATTTAATGCGGCAACAGCAAACCGATCCTACTTTATTGCCCGAACAAAAAGTAGCATACACAAATAAAATAGCCATTGCTAAAGTTTTCAGGGCCTACGCGTTCTCGGCTTTGGTAAATACCTTCGGCGATATTCCTTACACGGAAGCCTTGCAAGGCAGAGAGAATACTACGCCGAAGTATGATGATCAGAAGACAGTGTATTATGCTTTATTAGATACAATTGATGCTGCTATTCAGGAAATGGATCCAAGCGGTACGGGTTTTGGTAATGCTGATCTCATATATGGCGATCCGGATCTGCACCTCACCGGCGAACAGCAAATTTCTAAATGGATCAAGTTCGCTAATTCCATTAAGCTAAAGCTAGGCATGATCATAGCAGATTCAGATCCCAGTAAAGCAGCGTCTATTGTAGAAGCTGCAGCCCCCAACGTATTTACCTCAAATGAAGATAATGCCTTGCTACCTTACACGACTACTCCTCCCAATGTAAATCCTATATGGACAAATCTTGTGCAGAGCGGGCGGAATGACTTTGTAGCCGCTAATACTATCGTTGATACAATGAATGCCCGTAATGACCCGAGGCGTGAATTTTTCTTTACGGACGCCGCAGGTTCTGGTAAATTTATCGGAGGCGTGTACGGTGCTGGTAATGCGTTTAAGAATTTCTCTCATCCTTCCGATAAAGTTGAAGCGGCTGATTTCCCGGCCATCCTGATGGATTATGCAGAGGTAGAACTTCTGCTTGCTGAAGGCGCAGCCCGTGGAATGAATGTTGGCGGCACAGCAGAAGAGCATTATAATAAGGGTGTAACAGCTTCTATAGAATTTTGGGGCGGTACGGCAGCCGATGCTGCGGCTTACCTAGCTATGCCTGTGAACAAATACAGTGCAGCCAACTGGAAAAAAAGCATTGGCGTTCAGGCATGGATTAATTATTATACAAGAGGTTTTGATGCATGGGTAGAACAAAGGCGGTTAGATTACCCGCAATTAAAGGCGCCCCCAGCAGCAGTTACAGCCTACCCGGTTCGTTACACGTATCCTTCCACGGAAGAAAATTTGAATCCCAACTACGCAGAAGCTGCTACTGCCATTGGCGGCGATGAAGTAACTACCAAACTTTTCTGGGACAAGTTTTAAAACGAATTTTTTATAAGGCTGCTCATTGAGTAGCCTTTTTTATTCCAGGCTATTTTTTTACCGTTCATAAAAAAATAAAATCTTTGAACATTTTTTAACCATTTATTAAAAAACCCTTAATTTGGCGCAGCATTTTTTATGAAAGGGCTGTCTCATAATGTTCAGCCGCTTCCATAGCTGAGACGGATTTAATGCTTTTTAACTATTAACTTAAAACGTTCACATGAGAAAAATTGTATCACTGCTAACAGTGCTGATGCTGTTTTGTGCATCAGTCTACGCTCAAACCCGGACTGTTACGGGAAAGGTAGTAGATGAAAAAGGTGTTCCCATTCCTTTTGCTACTGTAACCGTAAAGGGAACAAAAAATGGAACCTCTGCCGATGCCAGCGGAAATTTCAGTCTGGATGTTAAAGGTGGAAACACACTTGTAGTATCTTCCACCGGATTTCAAACGAAAGAAATTGGAATACAGGGCCAAAGTCAAGTTAATGTTCAATTAGCCGGGTCAGCCAACCTGATTGACGAAGTAATCGTTACAGCTGGTGGTATTAAGGCCAGAAGAAAAGAAATTGGTACTGCCAACTCTGTAGTAAAGGCAGAGAGTCTCACAGCGGGGAAAGCTGTAAACGTTGCTGGTGGCTTACAAGGTAAGGTTGCTGGTTTGCAAATTAACGCTACAGGCGGTGGAGTAAATCCTAGTTTTCGTGTTATTTTGAGAGGACAGCGTTCTTTAACTGGTAATAACCAGGCTTTATTAGTTTTAGATAACGTGATTGTTCCCAACGAAGTTTTAGGTAATCTTAATCCTGATGATGTTGAAGAAGTAGTTGTTTTGAACGGAGCTGGTGCTGCCGCTTTATATGGTTCTCAGGCGTCTAACGGCGCTATCATCGTAACCACTAAAAAAGGCAAAAGAGGTGTAACCAGTGTCGGTCTGTCACAAACTACCACTGTTGAGTCAGTAGCTTTCTTTCCTAAAATTCAAAAACAATTTGGCGCTGGCGGTAGTGGTTACGGAGTTGATGTGAACGCCAAGCCAACATTTTCTTATTTGGAAAATCAATCTTATGGACCAGCTTTTGATGGTACTATGCAACCATTAGGGCCACCATTGGAAGACGGAACTCAAGATTCTGCCTTATATCAATATAATGATGGACACTTTAAATTCTGGGAAAAGGGCCTTACTCAACAATCTGATGTAAATTTCTCTTCTGGCGATGATAATTCTACTTTCTATATGTCCGGTCAATACGTAGGAGTTACAGGAACAACCCCAGGCGATAAATACAACAGGGCAGCTTTTCGCTTGAATGGTACGCGTAAAGTAGGCGAAAAAGTCAATATCACCTACACTGCCGGATATACTCAAAACAGGTATGATATTACGACACAAACCGGAAGCATGTATGCTAATATGCTGAATATGCCTTCTAATGGTGATATTACGCGGTATCAGAATTGGAGAACAGATCCTTTTGCCAATCCAATTGGCTACTATAACCCATGGTATCAGAATCCGTATTTTACAGCAGATAATTATCGTTCTAATCAAAGAAATGATTATTTGCTGGGTAATATAGAAATTAGATTTATGCCTATTAAAGGTTTGGATTTAGTAGCACGCCAGGGCATTACTACCAGAAATCTATCAAATAAGAATACAGTTGCTGAATTCAAATTCACCGATTATGCTAAGCATACGGACGCAAGTTCCAAATCAGATATTTCTGGCTCGGTGTCAGATGGTAGCAGCTTTAGAACACAGCTGATTAGTGATTTGTTTGCCCAGTATAATACCAAAATCAGTGACTTCACTTTGAGCTTGATTGCCGGCGGACAATGGACCAACCAAAGTGCCAAGGACGTAGGTGTAAGTGCTAATGGTTTAGTTGTGCCGGATCTGTTTAATGTAAGAAATGGTGTTGGTACTCCCGGTGCTTCAGAAGCTAACTACAAAGCTCGTCAAGTAGGCGCCTATGGCGATTTGCGTATCGGGTATAAAGGTTATTTATACTTACACGGTACCGGCCGTAATGATTGGGTTTCTATTTTAGCACCCGAAAACAGGTCATTCTTCTATCCTTCTGTTGACCTTTCATTAATTGCTACCGACGCTATTGCAACGCTAAAGGAAAGCAATACCATCAGCTATTTAAAGTTAAGAGGCGGCTGGTCTAAAGTAGGCCAGGTTAACCTAAGAGGTACGTATGGTGCTTACCAATTATTACCCACTTTTAGCTCTACTGCATACGGATTTCCTTATGGAAGTTTAGCAGGTTACACAGTAGATAATAGTTTAGTATCTAATAATCTTAAGCCTGAGATTACTAAGGGTTATGAAGCTGGTTTTGATCTAAACCTGTTCAAAGATCGCTTTACATCGAACTTTACTTATTTTGATACGAAAACAGACGATCAAACGGTAAGTACAAGAGTTTCAAGTACAACAGGTTTTACATCTTTGACAACTAATACTGGCCAGACTCAAAGCCGAGGTATTGAAGCTACTGCTCATGTTACGCCAATTAGAAACAGAGATTGGTCATTTACAATAGGCGGTAACTATACTTATCTGGATAATAAAGTAAATTCTATCAGCACCGACTTGCCTAAGTTGTCTCTGGCCACTTATGGTACAGACGGCCCTGGTTCTTATGCTGTTGCTAATCAGGTTTTCCCTGTAATTATGGGGTTTGATTATCAAAGAGACCCACAGGGCCATGTAATTGTAGATGCTATATCTGGCCTACCTACTAAATCCGATACTATTTCTATTTTGGGCAACGCTACACCAAAACATAGATTAGGAATTGATGGACTTTTGAAATTCAAGAACCTGTCCTTCTCTTTCTTGTTTGACTATCGTGGTGGATACCAAGTGTACAATTCAATGGGCCCTGAATTAGACTGGTCTGGTACTGGATACAGAACCGCAGTTTACAATCGTCAGCGTTTTGTGTTCCCTAATTCAGTTTATTGGGATGGTTCCAAATACGTTGCCAATACAGACATAACAGTTAAAAATGGTAATGGCAATAATGGTTTCTGGTCTGATGGGATTAACCGCGACATTACATCTAACTATGTTACATCTGGAGATTTTTGGAAGTTAAGAGAGATATCGTTGGCTTATGATTTCCCGGCTTCTATCTTAAGTAAGACAAAAGTCATCAAAGGGGCGAGAATCAGTGTTCAGGCACGTAACCTGTTCATGTGGATGGCCAAAGATAACTATTACACAGACCCAGAGTATAGCGATGCAGGTAGTGATAGTAATGGTATTGGTTTGACAGGTATTGGTCAAACACCACCTTCACGCTATTATGGTGCAACCGTTTCTGTTAAGTTTTAATCAATAGTGAGAGGAACCTAAATGCAATGACAATCCTTATTCGGCAGGTTTGACGTGTCAGTACCTGCCGAATTTTGGAAATTGAAAAATAAATTATTATGAAAAAAATTACAGCTTTTATTTTACTGGGGGTAGCGGTTTTAGGTACCTCCTGTAAGAAATATCTAGACATTAACAAAGACCCGAACCGGGCAGTTTCTGCCACTCCTGAATTAATCCTGCCTCAGGCATTAACGGCTACCGCTGCCAATCTTAACCAATTTAACTCCTATGGAGCACAAATAGTTGGTTATATGGCAAATGCAGGTGGTTATGGAGGATTTGGAACAAGAATTACCTACAACTATTCGGCTGGTGATTACTCAGGAAACTGGACAACTACGTATGATATTCTTGAAGATTATCAGGCTATCCTAAACCAAACCGAAGGAAAACCTGAGTATAGCTATTTTGATGCTGCTGCCAGAATTATGAAAGTGCATGGCTTTCAGCTATTGGTAGACGCATATAATGATGTGCCATATACAGAAGCACTAAAAGGCGGAGATAATCTAACGCCGGCTTATACTGATGCTAAAACTATCTACAAAGATCTGGTTGATCAGTTAGACATGGCCATTACTACAATTAATACGGGCAATGCTACAGCCGGTGTTAAACCATTAGGTAACTCAGATGTGATGTTTGGCAAAGCTGGCAGCGTTGATGCTGAGATGACACTTTGGAAGCAATTAGCTAATACGCTTAAGTTAAGAATTATTCTGCATGGAAACGGTAAAGTCACTTTTTCTAATACCACCTTTACTACTGATGGTTTTTTAACTACAGATGCCTTAATCAATCCAGGTTATACGAGAGATAATGGAAGACAGAATCCTAAATGGGATTCCTGGGGCTTTGGTTATACGGGTACTGATGCTAATAAAGCCTGGATGCCTAATACTTTTGTATTTAGCTTTTATAATGGGCAAAAACTTTCTGATCCTAAAAGAGGTGCGGCTATCTACTACAATTACCCTACTACCGGAACTAATCGTTTAGGTGTGGAAGGTACTGGCATACAATCCAGCCCCTCAGGCAGTTTTTGGTATCCAAGTTCTGATAGAAACGGAAAGACCGCAGGTAATGCTACCGGTGTGCTAAAAGGACCTGAGGCCAGTATGCCTCTTATTACAGCTGCAGAGAGTTATTTCCTTCAGGCAGAAGGCGTAGTTAGAGGGTTGATTACAGGAGCCGCAGATGCCAAAACTTTATTTGAAAGTGGTATAGCGGCCTCGTTCCGATATTTGTATATGAAGCCTGACGGGACCATTTCAGGTAATCCTACTGCTGATGCTGCTGCGTATATTGCGGACAATAACACCAGCCCGCTTGTAAATTTTGACTTGGCAACCAATGTTGATCAGAAAATTGAAGCCATCATTACGCAAAAGTATATTGCTTTAAATATGGTAAATAGTGACGAAGCCTATAACGAATACAGGAGAACACATTATCCAACCATAGTAAATACAGCTGGTGCAACCGGTGTACAAACCTTTGCATCTTCTGTATCAGAATCAACAAGGCCGGATAGGTTACCAACAAGAATACTATATCCAACTTCCGAAGGTTCTTATAATTCAACAAATGTGCCTAAAGGAATATCACCGTTTACTTCTACCATATTCTGGGCTTTATAATTAATTAAATTAATTGTGATATGAAACAATCAAAAATATATTTATTCTTTTTATCCGCATTTCTTATAAGCCAGACAAGCTGCTTAAAGGAGAGGGATATGAACATAGATGCTTCTAAGGGGACGGCTAATGTTATTGAGTTTGAAAATACTGGGGATAATGTAGCAGGAAGCACCTCAAAGTACCCAAGATTTACTTCAGACTTAGGAAGTGTAGGATCAGGCGAAACGGTGAAATTTAATGTAAATGTTAGTTACTCTGGCGCTGAAGCGGCTCCTGAAGACATTACGGTAACACTTGGTGTCGATCCGGACTTACTAGCCCAATATAATTCGGAAAATGGAACCAATTATGTAGTTCCTCCATCTGACATATACAGTTTGCCAACCTCAGTTGTTATAAAAAAGGGGCAGCATCAGGCAACCGTTGAAGTTGGAATTACAAACAATAACAGCTTCGATTTTAATGTTAACTATGGATTACCGCTCAAAATAGTTTCCGCCACAACTGGTACAATTAGCAATAACTTCGGGAAAGCTGTCTATTCTTTTTCTGCCCGTAACTCTTATGATGGTTTGTATTTAATGGAAGCAACCGCTCCAATGGTGGATGTTACAAGTCCTTCATTAACCGGATGGTATCCTATCGAAATGCAGCTGATAACCTATACAGGAAACTCAGTAGCTCTTTATGATGGTATCAACTATGTAAACGCATACGGACACCCCATAATCAGCGGAGGGACAAGCGGGTCTTACTACGGTACATTTAGCCCTGTATTTTATTTCGATGCTACAGGTAAAATAACAAGTGTTGGTAATTATTATGGCCAGAATGCAGGTGGTAATAAAAGATCTGCCGTTATTGATCCAACAGGGGTGAATCAGGCTACTTTTAATGCTGATGGTTCCATTAAATCCTTTGAGGTAAGTTATATTATGACTCAGAGCGTTTCTTCGCCTGATCAACCAAGAACTTATTTCCACGAGAAATTTACGTACGAAGGACCTCGCTAATTTGCATTCCAATTAAAAAGCCCTCTGTAAAACTATGGAGGGCTTTTTAATTTCTCTCGGAAGTACTATTTTGTGTTAATAAGACTACAATCATGAAAAAATATTTTTGTCTTGCTTTATGCAGTTTCTTCTGTTTTTCAGTTTTAGCGCAATCTGTTAAAGACAGCGTTCAACTAAAAGCCATGCTTTTTGAGAAATTTATGGAAGGCAAAGTTTTAATGAAGTCCGGAGAAATAGAATCTGCTCCGTTAAACTACAATACCGATGATCAAAGCATTGTATTTATTAAGAACGGGCAATACCTTGTTTTGACAGGATTGGATGCCATTGATACAGTTTACATTCAAAATAAAAGATTTATACCAGTTAATGAAACTTTTTATGAGGTTGTAGCAAATAATTCCGTTGCACTGCTGGCAGGATACTCCAATAAGGGACGGCCATTGGTAGCGACAGCTGACCATAATGGAAGTTCTAAACAATCTGGCGCCCAGGTCAGCAATACCGTCTCCGATACATATGTTAATCGTATTTATAAAGGAAATTACAGAGTTGAAATTTCAAAGAATTACTGGATAAAAAAAGATAGTTACGTTAATAAAGCAAATTCAAAAAAGCAATTTGTTAAGCTATTCTCTTCTAAACAACGCAATCTTATTGCGAAATACATATCAGAAAGAAATATTGATTTCGCTAATGAAGGGGATATGGTAAGTCTCGTCAATTATTGTAATGAAATTAAATAGTTATTGGCTTATACCGGTTGCTTACTCCAATTATTTTCAAGGCCGCAAGTCATGAGAGCTTTACCATTGTGTTTTGAAAACAAGCCATAATTTTACCACATGCAAGACCAGCCCCAAAATCAGATCAACATTGAAATATCGGAAGAAGTAGCAGAAGGCTCTTATGCCAACCTCGCCATCATCACACATTCACATGCAGAATTTGTAATAGATTTTGTGAACGTGATGCCCGGTACACCCAAAAGCAAGGTCAAATCACGCATTATATTTACGCCCCAACATGCCAAGAGGTTTATGAAAGCCTTAATGGAAAATGTAAACCGTTACGAAGCGGCGAATGGTACTATAAAGGATCTGGAAGAAGTTCAAATACCGCTAACCTTCGGCGGCCCAGCAGCCCAGGCGTGATGGCGAAGCCTTATTGGAAGTTTGCTCCTCAAAGTATTCCTTCATCTGCAAAACTATAATAGCCGTCATCGCTTACAATCAGGTGATCCATTACTTTGATGTCGAAATATTTGGCGGCTTCTTTAATTTTTAAAGTCAGCTCTTCATCGGCACGGCTGGGTTTTAAACTGCCCGATGGATGGTTGTGACAGAGAATCAGGCTTACAGCATCTTCTTCCAAAGCTTTTTTTAAAATAATTCTTGGATCGGCTACCGTGCCTGTTATACCGCCTTCGCTAATGATTTGAAAATGATTGATCTTGTTAGACCGGTTTAAAAATAAAACGGCAAATACTTCATGCTTGTAATCTCTTAATAATGTTTGCAGGTAGTTGGCCACATCGGCACTGGTGCTTACTGAAGTCTTTTCGCGGGAGGTCATTGCCTGCCGTCTCCGCCCAAGTTCCATTGCAGCCGCAATGCTAATAGCCTTGGCCTCGCCAATGCCTTTTACCCGCATAAATTCTTTTACCGATAGTTTGCCTAATTCATTCAGGTTATCTTTTCCAAGGCGCAAAACCTCCTGTGCCAGTTCTACAGCACTTTTGTCTTTGGTTCCATTATTAATTAAAATAGCTATTAGTTCAGAGTTGCTCAAAACCGCCGGGCCCTTGCCGAGTAGTTTTTCGCGGGGTCTGTCGTCTTTTGCCCACTGTTTAATTGAGTATTTGCCCTCTTGCATGAATCAAGATTAGAAAATAATTTTATGATTGTCAATAATCCTATTTAAAAACTTAAAATCAAAATCCTATGAGACGTAACTCTACTTCATCTATCGGTGCTTTTCATCCTATCATTTTCTTTACGCTTGTATATGGAATCTCTTTGCTGCTAGCCATTTTTGTTTGTCGCACTGTTTATTATAGTATAAATGAACAGGCTGCTAATACTAAGTCAAAAGCGCAGGTAACAGTTGAAACAACTATTGGTGCTACAGCTTTACGATAATTGGCTGGAAATCGTAAAAAATTCTTCTTATTCTTTTAACCAGTTTTCAACTGGCTGAAATATTTTGGAAAACTCTTTCTTTCCAAATTCTACCGGCTTCCTATCTTCGCCGCAATTTTTCAGCCATGAATCCTTCTGCAAAAATTTTTGCCGGTACCGGCTCCCAAAAACTTGCCGAACGCATTTGTAAAAGCTATGGATGCCAGTTGGGTAAGATCAATATTCAAAAATTCAGCGATGGCGAAATCCAGCCCATTTTTTTAGAAAGTATACGTGGCGATTTCGTTTTTTTAGTTCAAAGTACTTACGCCCCGGCCGATAATATCATGGAGCTTTTGTTGATGATTGATGCGGCGAGAAGGGCATCGGCTAATAAAATCATTGTTGTTCTACCGTATTATGGTTATGCCCGGCAGGACAGAAAGGACCGTCCACGGGTAGCCATCGGGGCCAAGCTGGTGGCTAATATGCTGGTAGCGGCAGGTGCCGACAGGGTTATCACTATGGACCTGCACGCCCCACAAATACAAGGCTATTTTGACATTCCTGTAGACCACCTTGATAGTTCTGCTGTTTTTATACCTTATATAACACAACTCAAACTTGAAAACCTTACCTTTGCGGCCCCCGATGTAGGCGCAACAAACCGCATCAGGGAAATTGCCAGTTATTTTGAAGCTGAAATGGTGATTTGTGATAAGCACCGCAAACGTGCCAACGAAATTGCCAGCATGGTAGTGATAGGCGATGTGACGGATAAGGATATTGTTATTATAGATGACATTTGTGATACCGGTGGAACTCTGGCGAAAAGCGCAGCTCTTTTAAAAGAAAAAGGTGCCAGAACCGTAAGGGCATTAATTACGCACCCGGTTTTGAGCGGAAAGGCGTATGAAACTATTGAAAATAGTGTTTTAGAAGAATTGGTGGTTTGTGATACGATTCCTTTAAAAAAGGAATCTTCAAAGATTAATGTAATCACTACAGCCGAACTATTTGCAGTAGCCATTCGCAATGCGTATGAGAACAAAAGCATTAACAGCTTGTTCTTTCACTCGCAGCGGAGAGATAAATAAATGGTAGCGATGAGCTATCTACCGTGAAAAAGTTTAAAACAAACATTCATAAAATGAAGACAATTACAATCGAAGGACAACTGAGGACCGAACATGGCAAGTCAGCCACCCGCCAGCTTCGCTCTCAGGAATTAGTGCCTGGTGTAATTTACGGGGGTGCCCAGGAGATCAATTTTTCTGCTCCTGCCAAGGCATTTAAGCCTTTAGTATATACACCAAACTTCCAGTTGGCAGAAGTAACTGTAGATGGTAAAACTTACCGCTGCATTTTAAAAGACCTGCAATTTGACAAGGTAACAGATGCGCTGATCCACGTAGACCTTTTGGAATTGGTGGAAGACAAAAAAGTGATTGCCACTATTCCATTGAAATACGTTGGTACCGCTGTTGGTGTAAAAGCCGGCGGCCGCCTGGTTGCTAAAATGAAATCAGTGAAAGTGAAAACTTATCCACGTTTTCTGAAAGAGCAAATCGAAGTAAACATTGACAATCTGGAAATTGGCGGTAACCTGCGTGTAGAAGACGTGAAGGATGAAAACTACGAGATTCTGAACTCGCCACGTATTCCTATTGTATCGGTAGTTACTACCCGTGCTTTGCGCCAGGAAGAAGCAGCAACCCCGGCCAAAGGTGCTGCAGCGCCTGCAGCTCCGGCAAAAGCAGCTCCTGCTAAAAAGTAAAGAAAAATTCTTTTTATAAATCCCTCCAAAAAATTGGAGGGATTTTTTTTGATTGCGACTGCAGGTTAATAGGAATTTGAATGGATTGCATGGAACATTTTTAGCCCTTTGTTACATGCCAGAACAAACCGTTTCGAATATTTATTCCGTAACGAAGTCTCTATCTTTGAGTTTATCTGCGAAATCTCCCGATGGCTATCGGGATTAATTTTTGTAATCTGCAATGAAATTTTTAATTATAGGCCTGGGAAATGTTGGAAATGAATATGCACATACGCGCCATAATATTGGGTTTGATGTAGTGATGGCCTTTCTTTCAAAACATGGCGGGCAAATGCGGCAGGACCGCCTGGCTTATGTAGCAGAAATAAAATGGAAGGGCCGCATTTTTGTTTGCGTCTGTCCCACTACCTACATGAACCTAAGCGGCAAGGCTGTAAAATACTGGATGGATAAAGAAAAGATAGACATCCAAAACCTTTTAGTAATTGTAGACGATCTGGCTTTGCCCCTGAACAAAATCCGCATAAGGCCTGGTGGCAGCGATGCCGGGCATAATGGTTTAAAAAGCATACAGGAAAGTTTGGGAACTTCAGAATATCCCAAACTTCGCTTTGGCATTGGAAACAACTTTCCTAAGGGTCTGCAATCCGAGTTTGTATTAGGTAAATGGAATAAGGAAGAAGAGCCTGTAGTGAAACTAAAGATCGAAAAAAGTGTTGAAGCTATCGAAGCTTTTGCAACTACAGGATTGGCCAATACCATGAATAATTTCAATAAACTTGAAATTGTATTGTGAGAAATAAGAGTTATTATTTATTTTAGCGCACCAACTCAACTTTTTCCTGTAAAATCCTTTTTCTTGCAAAAGCCATAAATATATGGGATGACGATCATTTTTGAATAGATTGGGTATCCCTTAGTATTTCACCAAAAACAACTTCTTTTATGAAGATATTTTGTGTAGGCCGCAATTATACAGACCACGCCAAAGAGCTAAATAACGAGGTGCCCGACGAACCGGTTATTTTCATGAAGCCTAAAAGTGCTCTTCTTCAACCTCATACACCGTTTTATTATCCCGAGTTTACCAACGAGCTTCATTATGAGTGTGAGCTTGTGTTGCGCATTTCGAAAAACGGGAAGTACATACAGGAAAAATTTGCCAGCAAATATTATGATGCTGTGTCTGTGGGCATTGATTTCACAGCTCGTGATATTCAAAAAGAACTGAAAGAAAAAGGACTGCCCTGGGAAAAAGCAAAGGCTTGGGACAATTCGGCTGTGGTAGGCAAATGGATACCGCTGGCCAACATCAAAAACAAAAAGGACATTAACTTTGGTTTGACTAAAAATAAAGAAACGGTGCAGCAGGGTAATTCCAAGGACATGATATTTGACTTTGATTACATTATTTCATACATCTCTAACTTCTTCTCTGTAAATATTGGCGATCTTGTTTACACCGGTACACCTAAAGGCGTCGGCGAAATTGTAGTGGGTGATGAAGTGGAGGCCTTTATTGAACAAGAAACATTGCTTACACTGGACGTTAAATAAAGAAACCGTTATGATTATGTAGAGACACGCCACAGGCGTGTTTTTTTTGGCACCAATATTTTTGATCTTTAAAACGATAAGCTTGAAGGGTTGATTAATGTTCCGTAAAGATTGAAAAGACTGAAGAGTGCGACACAACAGAAGCTCCGTAGTAGCAATACAGTTTGGCTCATAAGATTAAAGATTATTTCGGTTGCGGAGTTTCATTTTCATTTTTTTATTTCAATAACATGCTGGTGAATAGTCCTACTTACATTTGTCAGGATTTAAAGCTATATGATAGATCGTAATTTATTGTTGCACACCTACAGGTTAATGTATAGTGTGAAAGTAATGGCAGAAACCTACGAGGCCAATCGCAGCATTACCAAATATGTTCATTCTACTTCCCGCGGACACGAAGCTATACAACTGGCAACAGCTTTCCATTTACAGCCGCAGGATTGGGTAAGCCCTTACTATCGTGATGAAAGCATGTTGCTCGGTATGGGATGGACTCCTTATCAACTCATGCTGCAATTGTTAACGAAAGCAGATGATCCATTTAGCGGCGGCAGAAGTTATTATTCTCATCCTAATTCGAAAGAAGAAGATAAACCAAAGATCGTACATCAAAGCAGCGCTACCGGTATGCAGGTAATTCCTACAACTGGCGTTGCTCAGGGAATTCAATATTTGCAGGCCATCAG
Source organism: Flavisolibacter sp. (assembly GCA_051955075.1). Lineage (GTDB taxonomy): Bacteria > Bacteroidota > Bacteroidia > Chitinophagales > Chitinophagaceae > Flavisolibacter. The sequence goes on along the minus strand of JBQCHB010000580.1, from coordinate 9,904 downwards.
CGATCGGCAACCGGCCATCAGCAATGAAGTTCCTGTAGTAATTTGTTCACTCGGCGATGCAAGTGTAACAGAAGGCGAAGTAAGTGAAGCCTTGCAATTTGCGGTGCTCAGGCAATTGCCAATTATTTATTTGGTGCAGGATAATGACTGGGGCATTAGTGTGTCCGCAGAAGAAGGGCGAGCCATGGATGCTTACGAATATGCAGAAGGTTTCAAGGGCTTACAAAAAATTCGTGTAGACGGCACCGATTTTTTTAAGAGCTATGATGTAATGCAACGCGTAATCAATGATGTAAGAGAGAACAGGAGGCCATGGCTGGTTCATGCAAAAGTTTGTTTGCTTAATCATCACACGAGCGGTGTAAGAAAAGAATTTTACCGCAGCGAAGAAGATTTGAAAAAACATGCCGCCAATGATCCGCTTCCTAAATTAAGAGCAGCTATTGTAAATGATTTTGGTGAAGCGTATTTGCAACAGATAGAAAAAGAAGTAGAAGAAAGTATCAAGCAACAATTTGACAAAGCAGTTGCTGCACCGGAACCTAACGCTGTAACAGTGGCCGAACATGTGTTTGCACCAACACCTATAACCGATGAGAAAGGGGAAAGAGCACCGGCAGGCAATAACAAAGTCATCATGGTAGATGCAGCATTATTTGCCATACGTGAGTTGATGGAAGAAGATGAAAGATGTGTATTGTACGGGCAGGATGTTGGCAAACGTTTAGGTGGTGTGTTTCGCGAGGCTGCAACGCTGGCAGAACAATTCGGTGATGAAAGAGTTTTTAATACCGCTATCCAGGAAGCGTATATCATAGGTTCTACTGTAGGCATGAGTGCCGTAGGAATAAAGCCCATTGTAGAAGTACAATTTGCCGATTATATTTATCCGGGCTTCAACCAGCTGGTAACTGAAATTTCTAAATCATGTTACCTATCCGGAGGCAAATTTCCCATTTCAACTATTATACGTGTGCCCATTGGTGCTTATGGCGGAGGCGGTCCTTATCATAGCGGTAGTGTGGAGTCTACTTTGCTTACGATTAAAGGAATTAAAATCGCTTATCCAAGTAACGCAGCGGATATGAAAGGTTTGCTGAAAGCTGCATATTACGATCCCAATCCAGTGGTAATGCTAGAACACAAAGGTTTATACTGGAGCAAAGTACCGGGAACAGAAGAAGCAAAAACAATTGAACCTTCAAGGGATTATGTGTTGCCCTTTGGAAAGGCTGTGGTTGTATTACATGCAAGTGATGATGCGATTGAAAATGGCGAAAGTATTTGCGTGATTACTTATGGCATGGGTGTGTATTGGGCAAAGACTGCCGCAAAAGAATTTAGTAGTCAAATCGAAATTATAGATCTGCGCACTTTATTTCCTCTCGATGAAGCTTTAATTTTCTCTACCGTAAAAAAACATGGCAAATGCCTGGTGCTCACAGAAGAACAACAGAATAACTCTTTTGCCGAAGCGTTGGCTGGACGCATTTCTAAAAGTTGCTTTCAATGGCTCGATGCACCGGTAGAAGTGTTAGGTGCCATGAACCTGCCTGCCGTGCCATTGAATATGGGGTTGGAAGCGGCTATGTTGCCGAGTGCAGAGAAAGTTTATGAACGGTTGCAATTGCTTATGAGCTATTAGCTTTTAAAACGGCTTATTTATTTCATAGTTTTTTCTTTTAAATTAGAAAGGCATTTTATATCTTACTTTTCTGTTCAATCTCTTTTGCTATGAAAAATTATACTGTTGATAATCCTCTCCGCACTATTTCTTTTGTAATTGAGAATAATGGTCCTTTAAGTTCAATTGAAGACGAAGCCCTTCATAAATACACGGCTTTGCACGACTTTGTATTTTCCTTGCTACAGCAATATGAGCAGTGGCGGTCAGAAGGTGTTAATTGCAGGAATCAATTGCAAAAAAGAACTGAAGAAATAACTGATTTCGAAAAGCAAATGGAAGAATGCAATCGTTTTATGCATTTGGTAATGAAATACGAGGAACTGTCCGCAGGAGAGAGGGTGGAGTGTAAAATAAATCCGGGGCGGTTGTTTATTGATACAAATGATTTTCAGGACAAGTTTAACCTGCTTTATGAATCTTTAGAAGAATGGGTAAAAAAATTCGATGCGCTGGAGGATTTGTATGAGCAATACGGTGCACTCTTTGATGAATTTCATAATAACTATTTTATGGTTATAAATGACAACTGTAAATCTATGAAAATAGATTTATACAGCTTAGATGATGATTACAATTGTTTTAGAGAAAAATTGCCGGCCATTGACGAAATGAGAGACGTTTCGATTGACGAACGTGATGCATTGGTACAGGAATATGAAACGCTGCTTAAGCGGGTTAATAATTTTTATAGTGAAGTAAGCAATTTTTCTAAATTCTTTAAATCATTTCAAAAAATGAACGAACAGGGAGATAAAAGTGCAGAGTGGAATTAATGGTACTTTGCCAACGTCGCTCTGCTATTAGAACGGATACCCGATCGCCAGATTATAAACTAAATTATTTCTGCGCCAGCTGGCATCGCCCAAATTTATTTGATTGGCAACCCAGGGGTTTTGTTCCCACGGCTTCCGTAGAGGAAAACCTACATCAAAACGAATGACAAAAACGGTGATGTCTAATCGTAAACCAACACCTGCATCTATAGCTAATTGGCTTAAAAATTTTGAACTGAATTGTCCGCCGGGCCTTTTTGTATAACTGCTGTCTTTAAAAAGCCAATTGTTTCCTGCATAAAAAAAAACGGCACCATATAAAGGACCTGAAATCTTTGGACGGAACTCTGTGTTCATCTCAAGTTTTATATCACCGGTTTGGTCGGGAATAAAATTCGCGGCATCTGGCGAACGGTACGTGCCCGGTCCAACCGCACGGCTTCTAAAACCACGTAAGCTGTTATTGCCGCCTACAAAAAATTGTTTGATATAAGGCACTTCAACAGAGTTGCCATATGGATAACCAAATCCTAAAATCAATCGGTTGGCCCATGAAGAATTCAAACCAACTTTCCGATAATAACGGCCATCGGCTTCAAACAACATGTACTGTGCGAATGGTGCACCGTAAATTAATTTTTCTTTTCCGGCCTTATAATCAGCGCCGGTGAGTAAACCGGCTATGTTGCCAGAAAAATCTACCCTTCCATTGAAATAATAGTTGTTTATTTTTTGAAGACCATTTACAACTTCGTTATAATTGTATTGATAGTTACTTCCTAATATAAACTGGCTTTGAATGGTTTTAGCAAGTATCGGATCCTTTGCTACCAAAGAATCAAATTTATTTGTCACGTTCAATGCCTGAACATAATCGACGGCCACGGGGTTGAACTCGTGGGTTTTTTTGATACTTTTTTTGGCTACGTAACCGTATTCAAAACGATAGGAGTTTAAAGTGTACAAAGATTTACGATTCAAAATATCGTAACCAAGTCTGAACGTGGTGCGTGGTGCAAAGCCGCCTTTATATCTTAAAGTTCTGAACGGAATTAAAATATGTGGTACTGAAAGGTTTAGTTCTGCGCCTGTTCTGTAGGTGTTATATCCGCTCAAGGCGCCGCTAAACTGCACATCGGATCCCACATAGGCCGAAATGCTAAGATGTTCGCCACCCCTGAAAATGTTTCGGTTTTTCCAGCTAAATGTTACTTCCGACCCATTCAAATTGTTCGATCTGTTAGTAACGGTAAATTCGGCACGCAACGATTTTGATGGCATTGGCGTGAGGTAATAAAAAACATCAAGTTTCGGTGTGTCCTGAACAGGTTCGAAACGGTTTTTTACAAATTTGAAAAGATCAAGGTTGATCAATCGGTTCAACGTTAAGTTGTGCTCAGTTATGTTATATACATCTCCGGGCTGAAATTGTAACGCTTCCTGAAATAAACCCGGTTTAAACTTTTTCTCTTTGTCTACCAGGTAATAACCATTCGTCAATTGTGCATGTTTTAAGCTTGTATCTTCCTGTGCCGTGTTCAAACTGTAATTGCCGTAAACATACACGTCATTAATCTTATAAATCTGTCCAGCTTGTTTAGGCATTTCTGGTTTGATGGTTACATACATGTCCACCAAATTATTTCCAAGGGTGCTATCTGTTTTTATCAGTAAATAGTCAGGGCTGAAATAATAAAAACCATGTTCTTTTAAGTAACCGTCAATACGCAGGCGTTCGCCTTTTATTACATCGAGGTCAAACGGGGCTGCTTTTTTTAGTAGTGTGTTGGCCGTTGTTTGTTGAATATTAGTAGAAAGATCGCTGCTGTCTGCAGGAAAGTGTACTGAATTTATCGTGTATTGGTCTCCTGTTTGCGCTTTGTATTCGGCTCTTGCTTTTTTGCGCCGAATGATGGTGTCGCCTGTAACCTTCGCCCGAAAAAAACCTTTGTTCTCTAAATGGCTCTGAAGAATTTTTATATTTTGTTGCAGATCAAGCTGGCTCAATAATACAGGGGGCTCGCCCCATTTATCACGCAACTTCCCAAAAAAAGAATTAGGTTTTTTATTTCTGAACAGGTTATAGATTGATAATTTAAGAGGAATGCCCAAAATTTTTGAGTTGGGTCTTGGTCTTGTCATGGCGCTTAAATCGCTGCGTAACGTTTTTCTTTGTCTTGCTGTCAAATTGGGGCCGCTTACACTAACCCTGGCGCCAACATATAATTTTTCGTTGGCGGGTAAATGCCTTGTATTGCTGCAGGCGCAAAAGAACAAACAGCCGGTAATAAGAATTAATAAATGTAGCCTGGGAGTCTTCATTACTTTTGTACGTTTTGTGTAGAATCCTGCGTTGTTACTTTTTGTTTTTTTCCGTGCAATATTTCGCTGAACTTGTTATAGTCAACATTTAAAATAAAGCCAAGGCCTGTTTCAATAATATATCCATCTACCACACCCACGTATTCATTCTTTCTGTAAAAGCGTAACATGTAACGGCCGTCTTTACTTATTTGATAATCTACAGCAACGTTGCCGGCAATGTTGTTGTTTTTTTGTCCGCTGTTCTGAGGGCCTTCCAGTTCAAAATTGTTGCCTACTGTTACCTTTAGTCTGTCATTGAGCAAGCTTTTGCTCACACCAATGTTAAGATCGGTCCTGTTCCTTCTTTCACCAGTAGTGTAATCATCGGTTGAAGCCACATCAAAATTGATATTTACCCCTTGTATTAGTCCTCCGGCGAGGTTGTTTAACTGTTCGGTTAATAATTTACTTACGCTTTGCCTTGCATACGAAGCTGCGCTAAAGCCTGCACCACTTGATTCAAAAGGATTCTCACCAACAAAACGTCCTAACAATAAAAGCGAAAATACCTGTTTGTTTACCTCGCCCTGGTCAGTGCGTATTTGACTTAACCGCGATTGCACCTGCGTGACTATATCGTTGGATACGCCATAGTTTTGGTTTTCGGGCAGTATAATGTCGAATGCAACCTTTGGCTGCATCAACTCGCCGGTAAGCGTTAAATGCACTTCAAAAGGAAGTTTTTGTAAATAAGTGTTTTTTATAGCCGGGGTAGCTGCTGCAATTTGATCCTGCACCAGGTCAATCGGTGATGTATTAGCAATATACACAGCTTGTACATTTAATTGTGCTGTGGTAGGTTCGCCAGTCCAGGTAATGGTACTTCCTTTCACAATGTCAAAGCGTCGTTGCAAAAAATTAAATGATAACTGGTACGCACCTTCTTCCAGTTGATAATTTCCTACCAAAGTAATTTTGCCACCTGGGTCAACGCCGGCAGATAAAAGTGCTTCGCCACGAACATTCAAAAAATCACCATTGGCTTCATCAACTATAATGTTGAAGATGGCTTCTTTTTTTATTTCAATATTGGCAGTAATATTCATTCCCAATATGCCTGAACGATTCAGTGAATCATAATTGCGGAATAAGGAATCATTTTCAGGTGCATCCATATCTACAAATTGCACAATGCCTTGTCTTTGTACTACGCCGGGCTCGGGCTGCGGCACTACAATGCTCAGGTTGGTGCCGTCGTTAACAGTTAGTGTACCATCCACAGCAGGATTAGTTTCAGTGCCTGACACGTAGAGGTCGGAGGTAATGTTCAAACGCCCATAATAAAGGCTGCCTTGCTTTTTGGTGCTGTTCAGCAACAAAAAGTTATCGGCGTTTACGTATAGGTTAAACTGATAGTTAATTAAATTTTTTGTACTGATGGTTCCATTTAAGTTGAGTGCATTGTTAGCAGAGTCCCGAATAGTGAAGCTCTGGAAAACAAAGCCATCCTCGTTAACAGAAAGTGTTTCGTTGTCAATGTTAAACTGGCTGCCCAGCATGGTAAGCGCAAAACTTGCCTTGTGAAAATTAAGATCGCCTTGTATAATAGGATTGCTAAGCAGGCCGCCAATTTTAATATCTCCATTCACGGTTCCGGAAGCATTAGTAATGGCTGTGGCCATAGCACCTTCCATTGTGTGCAATTCTAATTGCTTCACTGCAAGGTTTAAATCCATTTGCACTTCTTTTCCCTGCGGCTGCAAATAACCTGTTATGGCTACGTCGTTGCCACGGCCTGTAAGTGTAATGTTTGTATTATACCTGTTGCCTTCGTTATTCACCCTCACGTTCATATTACCCAGCGTATCCTGCTTCATGCTGAGATCATTTATGGTAAGATTGCTGGTGAAAACAGGCTGCTCTAAAATATTACGGAAGGTTATATCTCCATTCATCAAGCCATCTACCAACAATGAATCTGATTTCACAAAACCTGTAAGCGTTGCCAAACGAAAGTCTGTAAAGTTTACCTGCAACGGTTGTGCGCCTGTACCCGGCAAACTGGCAATGCTTAAACGCTGCGTTCCTTTTTGCAATGCAAAATTGTTGGCTGTAATGTTTGTAGTACCAATTGTCAAAAGATTATCTGCCGGCACCGTCCATTTTTCATAATTCAGCAACAAACTATCAGGACGTAAGTGCACGGTGTACGTTCCCTGCGATGGCTGGCTAACCGTGCCGCTCAGGTAATATTTATTTTTCGAATTAACATCATCAATGCCAAGGTTGAAATCAATAACATTGTTCAATACGGAAGCGTTGATGCGGGTGCTGAACAGATCGAAAGAATTACCGCTTTTAAAGTGAGCGGCATTCGCCGAGATCTGCAAGCCGCTGTCAGCCGTATTAGCTTTTATTTTCAAATCGCTTAAATCATTGCCGGAAAAAGAAATGCCTGCTGTAGTCAGTAAAGCCGTCATACGGTTGCCGCTTGCAAAATTTCCTTCGGCATGCACTGGTTGCATGGCTGTAAGTGATGGAACAAAGGTTGACAGAATAGGCGAGTATACGGCATCGGCAGTAAAGTTGAAATTATACGGTTTTATATTTTGCACTTTGGCAGTTGATGCTGTTCCAAAATAAGGCTGTATAGTGTTTTGAATAATGCTGGCTAAATCTGCGAAACGGTATTGACCCGTTAGTTGTGCTTTAATGATATCGCTTGTGAGTTTGATGAAATTTGTTGTGTCATTTCTTCCCGAAATTAATTGCACAGTATCTAAAGGAAGCCTTTGATCATTGGAAACGAGTAAAGCTTTTGTAATTAAAATATTGGCATCTAAATAATCAGGATTGAAATTGTTGACCGTTCCATTAATTTGTCCGCGAAAAATGACAGGCTGTGTTGTAAAATGAAGCGGCAAAGTTTTAATGCTGTCAATCATGCCGTCAATTTTAAAAGAAGGATTGCCGGAATAATTGCCGCTTGCCGTGAGATTCAGATCGATATTCGGATCGTTCACATCTGCAGCTACCGAAAAAATTGTTTTCTTTAAAGAACCATCTACATGAATATTATGATACTGGTAATGATTGTAGCCTAAGCTGTTGATATTGCCTTTAAATTTTGTATTGATGGTATTAGGTGTAAGGCCACTTCCGTTCACTGAAAAGGTTCCGGACAAAGACCCAAATTGATCCGGCTGGCGCATGATGCTGCCCAAGGTCAGCCCGTTGGTTTTGACAGTAGCAATGTATGAAGTGGCAGAAGGGCTTGTAAGGTTAGCAAAGCTTCCATTCAATGCCATAAAGCCTGCTGAAGTATTGATGTTGAGATTCGTATTTAATCTTCCTGCATTGCCATTAACCGTTCCTGTAATGTCGAAACTTTCCGGAAGATTCATCTGCGCATTAGATAAGCGTTGGCCGGTAAATAGTGCAATATCGGTTTGCGTGGTGTGAAATTTCCTGATGATGAAATTGCCACCTGCCTCTTTTGGATTCATCAATCCAACTAATGTTCCCTGCGCATCGATTCGAGTATTGCGCAAGCCTGCAAATTGTAAAGTTTCAAAATTAAGCCTGTTCAATGTGCCACTGCCAACAATGTTTACATTCCATACATCGGAAGGGTTAGACAGGGCAGGATTGGAACGCAACTGCGGCGCAAAAACTAAAATATCTTTTACCTGGATGCGGCTGTTTAACAACTCAATATTAAAAACTGTTTCAGCTGGCTTTTTTGTAAGCGCATCTAAAGAAGCATAGTCAAGTACAAGGCTTCTTTTTAATTCAGTACCGGGCGTTTTTATATAAAGATTTTTCAGGTAGGATTGGTTATTGGCATACAAAACATCACCTTTTAATTCTTCTAAAACAAAACCGCTTTTTTCTTTCATAGTGCCTTGCGTAATGGTGGCCGCAACAGAATCAGAATTAAAAACAAGATTATCTGCTTTCAAAGTGAGGTCGCTAGCTAAAAGATGGGCATAGTCCATCCCGTATGTCTGCTTCGGTTGATTATCATCATCGTATTGAAGCGTATTATTATCAATTTCGAAAGAAGCTACTCTAAAATCCCAGCCTTGTGCTTTTTGTGCTTCTACTTCCTGCTTTGCCTGTTTTTTTATTTCTTTTGCAGCTTGTTTTTTACCAAGCCTGATAACGGATTTAGAATTGTTTAGCGTTAGTGCGTCCAGATAAATTTTATTATTCTGCAGGTCAATTAATTTGCTGGTAGTTTTCAATTGTCCAAGATTGAGCGTAGCATAAAAAGCCGAAACATCATTGTCCATCTGGATATTGATCTTGGAAAGATCAATAGTGCCGAGGCTCAATTGCATAGGCGTTGGCTTTGCTGCATCTGCAAGGTCTTTCGATAAAGGTTCTGGTTTTACCAGCGGCTTAAATTGCTTGATGCGTGCCTGAACGTTCCTGGCAATGATGGTGGGAATGTCGAAGTGAAAAGCATACGGATCAAGCGTATCAATAGTTGCAGAAAAATTACCAATATGGGTAAAGATGTCATTACCTGTTATGGCATCAGTAAATGTGAGTCTGACGTTTTCAAGCGTCACATCGCTAATGTTTAGTTTCATAGGCGCTGTTTGCGCAGTGTCGGGATTTTTATTTTGCTCTGACGTAAAAGCATCTACAATAAACTGGTAATTAAAAACGGTATCAGGCAAAACCCTTTTAATCTTGGCTGTAATATTTTGCAGCTCTATATCTTTTATCTGCACTTCATTAGAAAATAATTTTAGAAAGCTAATGTGTGTTTTAACCGAGCCACCGGCCAATAAAGTATCTTTTGTTTTGTCTTCGAGATAGATATTTTCAAGGTTCACCTTTCCCGAGAGACCAAAGGAAATGCTCCCGATTTCAACCCTGGTTTTTAATTTTTCCTGTAAGTAATGCTGCACTTTGCCCGTTAAAAAATGTTGTACAGGAGGTGTTAGAACAAGAATGAAAACCAACACAATAAACAGGAAAAGGAAGAGAATAACTTTTAAAAATATTCTTCCAATTTTGCGGGGATAATTGATTCTTTTTTTTTCTTCTTCCATGGGTGTGTTGATCAGGCTTCAAAAGGTTCACAAATAACAGACCTTGCCAGAAAGGGTTATAAACCGGCCAAATG
>JBQCHB010000579.1:0-10454 GCA_051955075.1 Flavisolibacter sp. | reverse complement strand
GTAATTGGCGAACAAAAAATTTCGCATTTACGGTCCGAGAACCTGGAGAGCCTTGTATTCAATGGCTCTAAAACCCGCAGTGCCAGCGGTTTGGCCGAGGTAAGCCTGACTTTTGAAAATACACGAAACCTGCTTCCCACCGAGTTTAGTACAGTAACTATTACCCGCAAGTTTTATAAAAATGGCGAAAGCGAGTACCGCCTCAACGATGTGCAATGCCGCCTGAAGGACATTCAGAATCTTTTTATGGATACGGGTGTTTCTACCGACAGCTACGCCATCATTGAGTTGGGCATGGTGGACGACCTGATTAAAGACAAAGAAAACAGCCGCCGCCGCATGCTGGAACAGGCAGCCGGTATTTCCATCTATAAAACAAGAAAGAAAGAAGCCAAACAAAAGCTGGATGCTACAGAACAGGACCTGGCCCGCATCGAAGACCTTTTATTCGAGATCAACAACCAGTTAAAAACGCTGGAGAACCAGGCCAAAAAAGCACAGAAATATTACGAGATCAAAAAAGATTATCGTGAGATCAGCATCGAATTAGCCAAAGCTGCACTGGAAGGTTTTAATATCACCTTTAAAGTTCTGAATGAACGGCACGATGCTGAAACCGATAAGCGTATTGCATTGGAAGCCGCCATTGCTGGTGAAGAAGCAGGATTGGAACAGGAGCGTGTAGGTTTTATTGAAAGAGAAAAAGAGCTGCACACACTGCAGCAGGGATTTAACGAGCTGGTTCAAGCCGTTCGTACAAGAGAGAATGAAAAAAACCTGGCTGCGCAGCGACTGGAATATTTAAGAGAAAGAGAAACCAGCTTGTCGCAGTTTTTAAGCAAGGCCGAAGGGCAAATTACAGGCATTGAAGAAAGCATCAATTTTACGCAACAACAAATTGGTGAAGAAGAACAAACGCTGGAAAATCTTACAGGCCAGCTGGAAGAATTGCGTTCGCAGGTGGATGAAAAAAGGACCGTGCTGGATGAGAACCGCAATTCAGTTAACAACCTCCGCACTTCTTATCAGCAAGTACAACGCAGCCAGTTTGATGCGGAAAAGAAAGTGGCTGTTGCCGATACTTCCATTCAAAATTTGCAGAGAACCATTTTCCAGTTAGAAGAGGAGAAATCTACAAGGCAAGATCAGATCCATCAACTGGAAATTGAAAAAGAACAAAAGCAAAAAACGCTTGAAGAAAAGCAAAGAGACCTGGAGCAATTGCAGCAGCATCATAACAATACCAAAGAACAGATTTTGCAAACGCAATCGGTGTTGGAAACCCTGCGTGCAGAACTGGCAGGAGAAACAAGAAAGCTGGATGCAAAGAAGAACGAACATGACCTGTTGAAAAGCCTGATCGATTCAATGGAAGGCTATCCCGAAAGTGTAAAGTTTTTGCATAACAATGCCGGTTGGAATCACAAGGCGCCAATCTTATCAGATATTATTTATGTAAAAGAGGAATATCGTGCAGCGGTAGAAAATATGCTGGAGCCTTACCTTAACTATTATGTTGTAAATAATTTAGGCGAGGGACTGCGGGCTGTTCATTTACTCGACGACAATAAAAAAGGGAAAGCCAATTTCTTTTTGCTGGACAAGGTAAACGATGCCGTGACTGTTGCTCCAGACCGTCAGCCTGCGGGAACGATTGCTGCATTGGATGTGATCGAAGTGGACGGTCAGTATCGCAAACTGGCTGAACAATTATTGAGCAATGTATTTATTGCTGATGATGAAACGGCGCTGGAAAACAGCAATGGTTTTGTTATTCTTGAAAAGAGCGGCAAGTATGTAAAAGGCAGCTACACACTTAGTGGTGGAAGCGTTGGTCTGTTTGAAGGAAAAAAGATTGGCCGTGCAAAAAACTTGGAAAAGTTGCGTGAAGAAATTGCAGCTCAAAAAGCAGTTGTAGATGATTTGAATGCACAGATACAGGCCCGCCACAATGAAGTGATTGCCTTCAATGCTGATCTGAAAGAAAATATCATTCGCCAGACGGAGCAGGAAATTCAGCAATTGAATAACCAATTATACGGTTTGCAAAACAAGCTGGAAAATTTGCAGCACTCGCAATCCACTTCTCAAAACAGGATCGAAGATTTGCAGGGACAGTTAGATTCTACACATGCTTCCATTGAAAATGTGCGCAATGAATTGAGTGAGCTGAATCAAACGCTTGCCGACTATTCAACACAATTGCAGGAAGCAGAAACAGCGTATAGAAATATTGAATTAGAGTACAACGAGATCAACACGCAATACAATAATTTGAATTTGCAAACCACCCGTGAGCAAAGCAAGATCAGCGCTTTGAAACAGGAACTGCAATTCAAGAGCAACCAGTTGAACGATTTAAAAAACCAGGTGGAGACCAACACGGTTCAACTGAAAGAAACGACAGAGAATATTTCCGGGTCGGAAGAGAATTTAAAACAAGTGGAAGATGGTTTGTACGAGTTGATGCGAAGAAAAGAAGAAGAAGAACATACGTTAAATGAGGCCGACCAGTCGTACTATAATCTGCGCAACCAGTTAAGTGCAAAAGAAAGCGAACTGCGCCACAAAGTAAAAGAGAAGGAACAGATCGAACATTTGTTATCCGAGATCAAAGACAAGTTAACAGATGTGAAACTGCAGTTGGCGGGAATGAAAGAACGGCTGAACGTAGAATTTAAAATTGTGCTGGAAGATATTTTGGATGAGCCCCGCAATTCTGAAACACCGGTTGAAGAATTGCAGGAAAAATCTGATCGCATGAAAAAGCGGTTGGAGAATTTAGGTGAGGTAAATCCAACAGCCATCGAAGCTTTTGAAGAAATGAAAAAGCGGTACGAGTTCATTGTTGAACAAAAAGATGACCTTGTAAATGCCAAGCAAAGTTTACTGCAAACCATTGCCGAAGTAGAAACAACGGCTAATCAAAAATTCCTGGAAACCTTCAACCAGGTGCGGGACAATTTTAAAAATGTATTCAAAGCTTTGTTTACCGAAGATGACCAGTGCGACCTGATCTTGGAAAATCCAGATAATCTTGCCGAAACAGGCATTGACATTATGGCTAAGCCAAAAGGAAAACGTCCGAGCAGCATTGGCCAGTTGAGCGGGGGGGAAAGGACTTTAACAGCAACAGCCTTGTTGTTTGCCATTTACCTAATCAAGCCTGCGCCTTTCTGTATTCTGGACGAGGTAGATGCGCCGCTTGACGATGCCAACGTAGGCAAGTTCACCAATATGATCCGTGAGTTCAGCACCAATTCTCAATTCATTATTGTGACCCACAATAAAACTACCATGAGCACTGTAGATGTAATTTATGGTGTAACCATGCAGGAGCCTGGGGTAAGTAAACTGGTGCCGGTGGATTTCAGAAATCTTAATCAGAACTAAGATTTAAAGGATTTAAGGACAAGCAAGAAATAATTTTTTGGTCAGGCAGAGCCTTCCGTTTGTGAAGGCTCTGTCATTTCCGGATAATCTTCCTAATCTTGTAAATCATAGTTCTGGTTATGCTCAAAACAATCGGTCTTCTCACAGCCTCTAATATCTTCATGACAACGGCCTGGTATTATCACTTGAAACACACAGGCTGGCCATTATGGAAAGCTATTGTATTAAGCTGGCTTATTGCCTTATTTGAATACAGCTTAATGGTGCCTGCCAACCGCATTGGCTTTATGGATGGTTATAATGCTTATCAATTAAAAATTGTGCAGGAAGTAATAACGCTGACCGTGTTTAGTGTGTTTGCTGTAATTGTTTTGAAAGAACCTTTTCAGCCGAAGTATTTAATAAGTTGTGCTCTTTTGCTTGGTGCGGTTTATTTTATGTTTAAGAAATGAATTCCATGCTGGCATTGATAAGAGAAGAGCAGTACACGGCGTTAGCTTTGGCAATTGTTCATTGCTACAAACGAAAACCGACTTTCCTTTAAGAGAAACCCAATAGAGGCTCTCAAAAATCTGTTAATAGTCATCCATTTTGTAGTGAGCAGAAATCTGCTCATTAACTTTATGCTACAACTCGTGATATGAAAAAAATCATCTTTTCCTTTTTATCCCTGCTATTTGTTTTAGTGGCAACCGCACAACAAAAACCTGAAGGACTTTTCATTAATTCAAAGGCTGCTGATTTCAAGGCAACAGATCAAAATGGGAATCTGATCAACTTAAAGGAACTGCGAAAAAAAGGACCTGTGGTGGTTATTTTCTATCGCGGTTACTGGTGCCCTTATTGCAGTAAAGAACTAAAGCATTTGAACGATTCGCTGCAATTGATCACGGCAAAAGGCGCAACACTCATTGCTGTTACTCCCGAAGGAAAAGAAGGCATTGATTCCACCGTTGCCAAAACCGGCGCTACTTTTTCTATTATTTCCGATGAAGGAATGAAAATAGCCAATCAATATGGTGTGGCCTTTACGGTAGATGAAAGAAGTGCTGCCCGTTACAAAAACTTTGGTGTCGATCTTTTAAAAATCAATAACCAAAAAAAAGAAGCCATGCTGCCTGTACCGGCCGCCTATGTCATCAATAGCGACGGCGCTGTAACCTTTCGTTTTTTTAATGAAGATTATAAGAAACAGGTTTCAGTGAAAGAGATTCTAAGTGCGTTGAAATAATCGATTCCTGATAAATCCCGGTGATTCATGGATTCATGTAAAAGTCTGCAGTCAAAAAAGCCCCGCTGAAAACAGAGGGGCTTACACCGAACCTGATGATGAAGACCATCAAGCTTCTTTTATTAGTTTTTTCTTTTTATCATTTAAGTACCGGTCGAACAGCATCAGGCCCAGTATCACATTCAGCATCATAAAAATGTTGACGAAAGTATTGTTGAACACCTTGCTGTAATCAGCATCCGCAATTTTATCTAACACGCCGCTATTCACATCACCACCCGACGACGACCAGTTGACCTGGGAAAGGCCGTAGATCAAAAAGCTGGCAATAACGGTGATAAAGAAAGCCGCAATGCCCCAGATGATCTTCTTGTTGATGTATTGTTTGGCGGCAGGTGCAATGTGCAGTCGTGTAATTTCTTCCATTACATTTTTTGTAAAACGCAAAGAAGGTTGTTCCAGTTCCACCAGGTTAATGGACTGATGTACTTCCAACAACTCGTGGTGTTTAGCCCGCCATTCTGCATTTTCTGCAATCAATTTTTCAATGGCTGTTCTTTCAGCAGCATCGCCGAAACCATCAATATACTCCCACAATTTTATTTCTATGTCGTTAAGGCTATCCATAACCTGTAGTTTAAAGCGTTTAATAAATATCTTTTACTTCGTCGCTAAAGTATTTTTCCATTTTTTCTTTTAGCCGCCCCCTGGCCCGGTGCAACTGCACTTTCACCGCATTGGTTTCTTTTCCTAATATATGAGCAATTTCTTCCAGCGTCTGTTCTCCTTTATAAAACAAAGTAATGATCTGCGCATCATCGGGGCTCAACATCTTAATGGCCTCGTTTACCATGTTCACCTTACTTTTTTGCTCAATCTGGTTAGCACTCATGCCGCTATCCACATTATCGGCCACCTCAAAAACTCTTTCGTTGTCCAGTGAATGCACTTCCAGTTTCTTTTTACGTAAAAACGTAATGCAGGTAGTAGTAGTTACAGTGTACAGCCAGGTGCTGAATTTTGCATCGCCTTTAAAAGCGGCCAGTGAACGATAGGCCTTTACAAATACATCCTGTGCCACTTCCTCTGCATCTTCACGGCTTTTTACATAACGCAGCACGATGGTAAATACATAGTTCTGGTAACGATTCACCAGGGTTGCATAGGCATTATGGTCGCCTTTCAACACCAGGCTAATGATGTCCATATCGGCAGGTTCGGTGTGCATTCTGAGTATATGACTCCTTATTGTAGTAGTTGGTTACAGGTGCAAGGTAGCTTTTAAGTTCACATGTTTGCAAGTTCACGGATTGCTTCTCTTGTAATATTGACAGCGTACTATAAATTTGATATTGCAGGCTATAGCTCTAACTTGTAAACCCGTAAACTTGCCTGTAACCTAAGTCAAACTCCCGTGGTCATATATTCTGTAAACCAGTTCTTTAAAAAAATTTGAGCTTATCTGTAACCTGGTTCAACATGTTGTAGTCAGATAGTTTAAATGCCTGAAAAGGCTGGCAACCAAACAAAATTTTTAAAAATAAAACTTAATTTATGTCACCGTTTTTAATTCCGATCTTAATTTGTTTAGGCGCTTTTGCAATGATATTTGGCATTGTATATTTAAAGACAAGGGAAAATTTGTCCATGCTGGATAAGGGTTTTAATCCAAAAGAATATGCCAATCGCCCTGCACCATATCGCAGCTTAAAAAATGGGCTTCTGTTTGCCGGGGCAGGTCTTGGCTTGTTAATTGCCTATCTTATTGACCATAATATGGTGGGCCGCCACGGAGAAAACTGGCCTATTTACTTTGCCTTGATTGCCATTGGCGGTGGGTTAGGACTTATTTCTTCTTACGCCGTGGAAAAAAAGGAATGGCTGAACAAGAATGATAATAACAGCATTTAAACCAAAACCAATCATAAAAAACCTCCGCTGAAACGGAGGTTTTTTTTATTTAGTCAGGCTTTCTTCAGCCTTTTTAACTACCGGGTCATACAGGTTGTACACTTCATAAAAACCTTCGGTTCTCCATTTCAAACGTGCCAGGTAAGCCTTAATGCGGTTCTGAATATTTTTCTTATCTGATTCGGGAATTTTAGAAAGATTAATACTGTCCTTCATAGCATAAGCCACCAACTGGTTCCAGGCGTCGGAAGTGTTTTGATACCTGGTAGCTAAATCAGACGGCGTTTTATATTGTTCAAACAAAGGCTGATGGCTGACGTAATATTTGTACACAAAATTGTTGAAGCGTCCATCAAGATAAAGCTTGGTAACGCTGCGTGTATAGAGGCTGGTGTCAATTGGAACAAAAATATCGGGCATAATACCGCCGCCGCCATACACCGTTCTGCCACCATTGGTTTTATAAGGTTTATCTTTTGAAAGATGAATGGAGTCGGCTGTAAGTAACTCGCCATCTTCGTAGCGGTTATAGATCTCTTCCATATACACTTTCTTCCCTTTGTCATAAGGCCGCTGAATGCTTCTGCCGGAAGGCGTGTAATAACGGGCCACAGTCAGGCGGAGCGCAGATCCATCAGCCAGTCCATATTGCTCTTGCACCAAACCTTTTCCAAAACTTCTTCTTCCGATAATAGTTGCCCTGTCCCAATCTTGCAAAGCCCCGGCTAAAATTTCACTGGCACTGGCTGTTAGTTCATCTACCAATACTACCAGTTTCCCTTTTTCAAAAACACCTTCTTTACTGGCCCTGTAATCTTGTCTTTTAATATTGGTGCCTTCTGTATAAACGATCAGTTTGTTATCATCTAAAAATTCATCAGCAATATTTACAGCCTGGCTTATAAACCCGCCACCATTGCCTCGCAGATCAAGCACCAGCTTTTGCATGCCTTGTTTTTGCAAGGTTTCCATGGACTGCATAAACTCACGGTAAGTTGTCTCAGAAAATTTATTGAGCTTGATGTAACCCGTTCCCGGCTCCAGCATATAAGCAGCATCGAGCGAGGGCAGGGGGATGGTGCCTCTTACTACATCGTAATATTGAACGGTATTACCCCGCAGCACTGTAAGCTTTACTTTTGAACCGCTTGCACCGCGGATCATTTTGCGGATGTCAACACTGGGCAGCGTTTTGCTGATAACTGAAGACTCGTTTACTTTCAAAATTTTATCGCCAATATGCAGACCGGCTTTATCGCTTGGTCCGTTTGGCACTACGTACAGCACATGAACCGTATCATCAAAAATGCTGAACTCAATACCAATGCCCTGGAAGTTGCCAACCAGGTCTTCATTCATTTCGCTAACGTTAGAAGCAGGTATGTATACAGAGTGCGGATCTAAATGATTCATTACATCCGTTATGGCATCGTTTTGCAAAGAATCCATTCTTACAGAATCTACATAACGGTCCTGTATCAGTTCCAGCGCTTCCTGCAAGGAAGTTTTTTTATTCGTTTTAAAAAAGCCATCCCTGCTTCCCGTTTGCTGGTGTAACTTGAAACCAAAAAACATACCGCCTATCATCACCACAGAAAAAATCAGCGGCAGCCAAACCTGTAATTTTTTATTCCTCATCGTCTGCTGTTACTTTGTAAATTATTTTGCAAAATAGCTGTTTTGAAAGAATGAATGGATATTCACGCAATATTTCAACAATACTTTAGCCAATGCCAGTAAGATTAATAGCCGATAGCGGGGCCACAAAAGCAGAATGGATTTTGATCAATAACGGGAAAAAGAAAACAATATTTACACAGGGCATCAGTCCTTATTTTTTAAATACAGAACAAATTGCCGCATTGGTGCAAACCGAATTATGCAGCAAGCTTAAAAACATAACTGTAGAAGAAATTTATTATTACGGCACCGGTTGCGCCAATCCTGAAAATGTAAAGAGTATTAAAAAAGCATTGCGTAAAGTTTTTCCGCAGGCAAATATTGATGTTCATACTGACCTGATGGCTGCAGCAAGGGCTGTATGCGGGCACGAAAAAGGAATAGCCTGTATTTTAGGGACAGGATCTAACAGTTGTTATTACGATGGCAGGACCATTAAAAAAAACAGTCCCGGAATTGGTTACGTATTGGGCGATGAAGGCAGCGGTGCCTACCTCGGTAAAAAAGTGGTACAATATTATTTATACAACACTTTTGATGAAGACCTGCGTGCCCGCTTTGATGCAAAGTTTGTTACTAATAAAGTAGAAATATTAGATAATGTATATAAAAAGCCTCTGCCAAATCGTTACCTTGCGGGCTTCACTATGTTTTTGGCAGAAAATCGTGGCCATTACATGATCGAGAATATTATTGAAGACGGGCTGAATGATTTTTTCTTTCAGCATTTATGCAAGTACAGCGAAGTGTGGAAATACCCGGTAAGCTTTGTGGGCAGTGTGGCCGATGGCTTTAAAGATGTAGTTCAGCAATTGTGTAGCTCTTACGAATTTGAATTAGGAACTATCTTAAAAAATCCAATGCAGGGATTGGTAAAGTATCATGAATAGATGATAGCTATCAGACGAACAACCTAGACATGGTGAAACCCGTAAGCCTGTGAATTACATAAACGTTTAAATTTAAAACCTAAACCAAACCTCTTGAACAATTTCGAAAAGATTACCGAGCAGCCGAGTAAATACAGGCATTTGGAAAAAATGACCATCAGTGAAATTCTTACCAAGATCAACAACGAAGACAAAACGGTTCCTGATGCTGTAGAAAAAGCGATTCCTCAAATAAAAAGATTAGTAAGTGCCATTTCAGATAAAATGCTGGCAGGTGGTAGACTGTTTTATATCGGCGCTGGTACCAGCGGACGATTGGCTGTGGTAGACGCCAGTGAATGTCCGCCTACTTATGGCGTTCCTTATGGCTTGGTAGTGGCTGTTATTGCAGGTGGCGACGAAGCTATAACCAAGGCTGTTGAAAATGCAGAAGACAATACAGAACAGGGCTGGCACGATTTAAAAAATTACGACATCAACAACAAAGATGTGGTAGTAGGCATAGCAGCCAGCGGCACCACACCTTATGTAATTGGTGCTTTAAGAGAATGTCAGAAGCGGGGCATTATTACGGGATGCATCACCAACAATCCCGGTTCTCCGCTAACTGACGTGGCCGATTTTCCGATTGAAGTAGAAGTAGGTCCTGAATTTGTTACCGGCAGTACAAGGATGAAAAGCGGTACCTCGCAAAAGCTCATCCTCAACATGATCTCCACTACCGTAATGATTCAATTGGGCAGGGTAGAGGATAATAAAATGGTGAACATGCAACTGACCAACGAAAAACTTATTGACCGTGGCACGAAAATGATAATGGATAATTTGAACCTGAACGATTATGAAAAAGCAAAGGAATTATTGTTGAAATATGGCAGTGTAAAAAAAGCTGTGGATAATGCTAATTTGAAAATGTGATGATTAGTTAATTTGAAAATGATATTGGAAGTCTGAACCTTGTGAAAAGCATTTTCACGTTCCGGATTTCCAAATTGGCACATTTAATTCATGCACGACATCGAACCCTTTTATAATTGGCGGCATATTTATGTTAGCGAAGAGGATGAAAGATCGCCCTTTTATCAGCGGGAATATTCTGAATTTGAATTTACCTCAGCCGTTTACAATTTCTATATTCATCCGCAGTGGGATGAGTTTGGCAGCCGCACATTATACCTCAAAGTATTGCAGGCTAATTATGACGAACATTATGTGATTATAGAATTGATAGGCGAATGGAATGATGCGATTGAAAATGATATTATGACATTGAAGCGGGACGTCATTGACGAGTTTCAATACCAGGGCATCACCAAGTTTATCCTGATTGCAGAGAACGTTTTGAACTT
>JBQCHB010000578.1:0-3540 GCA_051955075.1 Flavisolibacter sp. | reverse complement strand
AGTGCTTTGCATTTTAAGTGCAATGCCCTGCATGCAAAGGGCATCACCAAGGTTCAGGCTTTTTCCTATTTTACAAATAACGCCATAGGTGGGAAAGCTGTCGTGGGTGGGGCCTAATAAAATATTTTTAATGATGAATTTATTGTAAATACCTGCTACCACAGCGCCAATGGCAATGGCTAATACACTCCGGAACAAATGTCCTCTCAGCGCCTCCAAATGATCAATGAAAGACATTTCAGCACGTTCTTCATTTGGGTTTCTTCTAAAAAAAGGTAAAGCCATATTGTAAAAAAGTGTGGCAAAGCTAAGGCTAAGAGAAGAAAAAAGAGAAAAGGAGTTGAAGACGAAAGCCTAAAATTCAAGCAGTCTCTTTATGTCCTTTTCCCTTGTTCCCCTTTATTTTAGCACTTTCAGTTTTACCATTTCAATGCGGGTGTCGCTTACGCTTAAAATGTCAAACTCGTAGTCATCAATAATAATTCGTTCTTTTTGGTGCGGGATGGTCTCGTGGTGATTGATGATGTAGCCCGATAAAGTTTCTGACTCATTATCCGGAAATTCAAGGTCATATTTTTCAGAAATATAATCGAGCTCTAAACGGCCTGCAAAAATGTATTCGTTTTCGGCCAGGCGTTTTTCTACAAATTCCTCGCTGTCATATTCATCATGTATCTCGCCAAAAATCTCTTCCAAGAGATCTTCCATGGTTACAATGCCCGCTGTTCCGCCAAATTCATCTACCACCCAGGCGATGCTTTTTCGCTCTTTTGTAAACTTTCCGATCAAATCGGTGGCGCTCATACTTTCAGGCACCGCCGGAATGGGAAGCAAAATAGATTGGAGGTCTTGTGGATTTTTAAACATATCCAGTTGGTGCACATAGCCTACAATGTTATCAATATTGCCTTCGTAAACGATCAGCTTACTGAGTTTTGTATCAATAAATTTCTCTCTTGCCTGTTCGGTAGTACATTTTACTTCTACGCCAATGATTTCTTTTCGTGGCACAAGGCACTGCCTGATCTTGACCTTAGGTAACTCCAAAGCGTTTTCAAACAATTCCGTGTTCAGCTCCTGTGGTTCATAATCTGTGTCATTGCTTTGCTGGAAAAGTGTTTCCAAAGTGCCGCTTGATAAACTGTCTTTAGTTTGGCGCATGCGCACATTAAAAATGTATTTCAAAACCCAATCCGATAAATTAAGGAACATCGTAGCAATAGGCTGCAACAGCTGGTAAAAGAAATTGATCAACCAGGCAATGGCCGATAAAATGCGATTGCTATGTGCCCTGAAGATGGCCCGCGGGATGAACTCTGCAAAAATCATTACAATGAAAGTGGCCAGTATAATATCGAGCAATAAACGGGCAATGTCGTTGTTTAATCTTATTAAATTCCAAAGCGGGTAAGTAACCTGTGTAAATAACAAGGCGAAGCAAACCAAAAAGAGGGTAAACCCCAGCAATGTAGTGCTTAAAAATGCCTGTGGATTTTCTATAAGCTTTGAAAGCAAAATGGCGCTCTGGCGGCCCTGCTTCTTTTTTAATTCAATACCGAAACGGTTAGCACTGTAAAAGGCCATTTCCACACCGGCAAAAAACCCCATCATAATAATGGTAACAAAAAACCAGATCAAGGTAGTAACTGCTATCATTCAAGTAAAGATATAAAAACTGGCGGCAGCTATGCTATAAAGGCGCCGACAATGTCTTCAGCCTCTTTACAGGCTTTTTGCAGATCATCATTTACAATAATGTGATTGAAAGAATGTTTAAAAGAAAGTTCGTACGAAGCTTTATTCACCCTTGCACTCAGCGATTCTTCGCTTTCTGTGCCACGGCCCTGCAGGCGGCGTTTCAATTCATCAACGCTGGGTGGTTCAATAAAAATAGATAAAGTAGTTTCCGGAAATTGTTTCTGTACGTGAATGGCGCCTTTCACATCAATGTCAAGAACGGGAACTTTGTCCTCACTCCAAATGCGGTGCAATTCTGATTTTAACGTGCCATAATATTTTCCCTCATATACCATTTCCCACTCAATAAATTCCTCGTGCTGGATTCTGTTTACAAAATCTTCCTGGCTGATAAAATAATAATCAACGCTGTTTTGCTCTTTGCCCCGTGGACGGCGGGTAGCTGCCGAAACAGAAAAGACAAGCCGGCCTGCAAATTTGTCTAATAAATATCGAGTAATACTTGTTTTACCCGCACCGGAAGGCGCCGTAATGATAATGATCTTCTGATGGGTGTTGATGGTCATGGCTGCGAAGTTAGGAAGTTGAGGTTAAGGTTTAGGATAAGCTTAAGTGTTGCAAAAATGATACAGGAAGTTTTTATACGGGAACAAACTATTCAACTTAGTTAACCTATCAACCGCTCCACTTAACTTTAACCCGTGCAGCATGTAGAATTTTTTCATAAAGATCATTTTGAATTTCGCTACCATCGGAAAAAGGCAAAAAAGTCCTTATCGCATTTTATTGACTTTTTTTGGGAAACTGATTTTGAAGAATTGTACAGACAATACCCACAAGGCTTTTCCGATGCCCTGTTTCCCAATGTTGGTTATACGTACCTGATCAACCTCGGAACGCCTTTCATCATGCAGCTGGAAGATGAATCGTTTGAAATGAAATCGGATGGTTTTTTGCCGCGGCATAAAAACATGATCTGTCATCATTCTGCCGGCAATAAAATCTTTGGTATCAAGTTCAGGGTATCGCCGGTAATTTTTGAAAAGAAGATCAACTTTTCTGAATACAAAGAATATATTTTTCCGCTGGCGTATTTAATGGACAGGAATATCATTGATAAAATAAAAGCAGCTGGCTCTTTTGAAAAGCGAATGCAGATCACTTCGGATTATTATGAACGCATCATCGAAAAATATTCAGGCTCTTTAAAACAAGTAGATGTTGTTACGCAAATTTTGAAAGATTGTTCAGAGCAGCACTGTTTTGATATTTCTATTGAAGATTTGTCGAAGAAATACAGCATCAGCTCCCGCACCCTGCAACGTTATTTTGAAGCTGCTACCAGCATTTCCAGCAAACAGGCTTTGCAAATTTTACGCATCCGGAAGGCCATTGAACACTTAACTGCTGAACGTCATAACTTCCATTTCAGCGATTATGGCTATTACGATTACAGCCATTTTTACAAGCACCTGAAAAGCTTTATTGGCAAGCACACCATTGATATTATTGAGCCGCATTTACAGTTGCTTAGAAAGTGAGTGGTGAATTGTCAGTGGCGAGTAGCTTTCCTAAGCTATAATTTTTCTTTAGTTGTTGTTTATGCAATGAAAGTTTTGGAACATGATAGCAACAACTAATGATTCAATAGCCAATACTCAATTCAAGCTATCGATAAAAATTGCAATTCAAAATACTGCATGTCATGTCCTGAAAATAGTTGACATTGTTTACTACGATACCTCTTATGCTGCTTCATGAACTTTTGATGGTATTTGTAAGTTCAATGACCAGTGAGGTCTTTGTTCATTATATGCTTCTATTGCTTCGATACTAGCCTTT
>JBQCHB010000577.1:0-3628 GCA_051955075.1 Flavisolibacter sp. | reverse complement strand
AGCTACAAATTCCTACAACTTACTACTAATACACGATCAGTTCCAGACAGCAATCCATTTCCTGATCAGTTTTAGTTTGGAACAGGCTTTGCTTGTACATTATAACACCCAGCAATAGTATCATTGCTTTCATTTCGGAGGGTTTTAAGTCTTAAAATATAGAGTTATGCTTCATGGGTTGTTGGAGGCGTTCAATTTTTTCATAAAAGCAAAAGGGTGTTATAATGTACAAGCAAAGCCTGTTCCAAACTAAAACTGATCAGGAAATGGATTGCTGTCTGGAACTGATCGTGTATTAGTAGTAAGTTGTAGGAATTTGTAGCTAAAGGTTAATGCTAATTTGTAAGCCGAAAAATGCTAATCACAATAGGAGCAGCTTAAAGCTTTTTTAAAATGATCGTCAATATTCTGGGAGGCTCATTTCTGTCGCTATTGTCAAAATATTCGTTGATGTCAACAATTGCCAGTCCGTATTTTTTTGCAGCGGTAATAAAATCAGAAACGTGGTGTTTAAAGCATTGCACTACCTGTACACCTTTTTCTGTTTCAAATCGTGCCTTACTGCCTGAATATTGTTTGAATGGATGTAACTCGCCAATATAAACATGACCGCCAGTTTTTAAGGCTTGAGCTGTTTCGTTAAAAATGTGTTCAAGATCGCTAATGTGTTCAAGTACCAGGCTAAAGCTTACAAGATCGTAGCGTTGATTTGTGAAGTTCCAATGCTTAGTTATATCTGCTTGCTTGAATTGAACATTTTCGGAACTGATCTTTTCTTTGGCTTTTGCCAGCATTTGTTCAGAAAGATCAACGGCTGTTACATGTTTGGCTTTTTGCACTAACCATTCCGTGTTTTTGCCGGTGCCGCAGCCAATTTCTAAACAGCTGTCAAAAGTAATATTGACCAAAGTTTGCCGTAAAGCAAGTGCTTCAAGGTCTCTTGTCTTATTAATGTTGGTATCGTATTGCGACGCCCAAATATTGTATGCTTGTTGAGGATGCATATTCATTATTGAATTGCTTGATCATACTTCCATCAATTGCGTTTGCAATTGCTTTGCTGCTTCATTAAAGAAATTAGGAAGTATGTGTGAGTAAGTCCACATAATCTTATCCGGATCATTTAACTGTTCTACCATGCTCTGCCATTTTTCGAAACCATGATTTTCAACAACCGTCTTCTTTTTTTCTTCGGTTTGCAAATACATGCTCATACCAATGGCATCGGCTTCCGGGTGAAACTGTGTACCCATCATATACTCGTTAAAACGTACACCCATAATGGCTTGTGCATAAGGCACATGCGGACGATATTTCTCAATGCATAAAATTTCGGAGCCCAGCATTTTCAACTTGGTAAAGTCGGGCAGCGTTACCTGGTAATCACGGCTATCCACTACATAAAAAGGGTCATTCAATCCTGCAAATACAGGATCTTTCTGTCCTTCTAAAGTTACATGCACCGGGAATACGCCAAAGGCCGTTGATTTTCTTTTGCTGATCTCTGCAATTTGATAACGGCGGCTTACTAACTGGAACGAATGACAGATAAAGAAAACAAATTTTTTGTGCGTGTTAGCGTCGCTTTTGTTCCACTCTTCTATTTGCGAAAGCCAATTAAAATAAACTATTTCCCAGGCCGAGCCTTCACTTTCTAAAGGGCTACCCGGGCCACCGCTGGAAATATAAATATCGTAGGAAAGATCGGGAGCCTGTTGTTGCAATCTTACTTCAAATTCATCTAATTGTGTTTCTATATTGTGCAATTCACTCCATTCTTTCACAATTTCACGAAGGCAACGCATGCCCTGGTTGGGCTGTCCTTCATACAAGTCTAAAATAGCAATACGTACCATGTGCTCTATTCTGTTGGGCGGCAAACATACAAATTTGCGCCAAGAAAAAAGCGCAAATGCTTTGCCAGTACAGGTTTTTAACGATTGGCGAGTGCAATAAGTAGTAACTGATGATGAATTTACGGCTTGATGAAATTTTTGTTCAATGCATCAAACATTTTATCGGCTACAAATGCATTTCCTTTTGAATTGAGGTGTACGCCATCAACGGTAAGCACTCCTTTTTCTCTATTATCAGGATTATTAGCTTTCCAATAATCTATAAATGATTGTCTTAAGTCAATGAGTGAACAGTTATTGGTTTTGGCAATAGTGCGAACGATGGAAGCATATTTATTCAGATCGCCATCAAGTTCATTAGTGCAATCCCATTTTTCGCCGATGGCTGCAGGCGTACATAAATAAACGGTGATGTTCCTGTCTTTCATCTTTTTGATAATGGCATCGTAAAACTTAACAAATTTGTCCGGATCTGTTCCGGTGCCCATTGATTTTTTGTGCCAAACATCGTTTACACCAATCCATATTACCACAGCGTCCGGGTGTTTTGCAAGCACATCATCTTCCATTCGCAAATACAAATCATATACTTTATTGCCGCCAATGCCTGCGCCAATAAGCTCGTAATTTTTACTGAGGTTTTGTTGATCGAAAATTTGTCTGAGCCTGGTGATATAACCTTCCGGCCCAACACCTTGCTCCGTAATAGAGTCGCCGAAGAATATAATTTTCTTTTTTGTTTGCATGGTAAAACTGCAGATAACACAGGTGAGGATGAGTAAGGATAAAATTTTGATCTTCATAGTTGATGTTTACTAATTACATGAAACTGAAATCATGCATTACACGAATTTAAGTGAAGCGACACGAATGTGTTTTGTTGCTTTATAAATGACAATTTATTTTTTGTCATATACTTTTTCTCCTCCAACATAAGTGGCTAATACACTTGTATTCAAAACTTCTTTTGCAGGAACTTTCATAATGTCTTTATCAAGAATAATAAAATCAGCAAGCTTTCCTTTTTCTAAAGAACCTTTTTCTGCCTCCTCGAAATTTGCTTTGGCTGCCCAGATGGTCATGCCACGCAATGCCTGCTGGCGGCTTAATGCATTTTCCATTTGATAACCACCTTTTGGAAATCCCTTGGCATCTATGCGAAACACAGCGGCATAAAATGTTTTGAAAGGAGAGATGTCTTCTACCGGGAAATCAGTGCCCAACGGCACCCATCCATTTTCTTCCATCAATTGCTTAAACGCATAAGCGCCTTTTACACGTTGCGGCCCCAGGCGGTCTCCGGCCCAATACATATCTGAAGTAGCATGCGTAGGCTGCACGGAAGGAATAATATTGTATTGTCCAAATAAATCGAAATCATTTTGATCGATCACCTGCGCATGTTCAATACGCCAGCGCTGGTCGTTTTTGCCTTTCAGATATTTTGCATAAATGTGCAGCATGGTTCTGTTGCCTGAATCACCAATGGCATGCGTACACATTTGAAAATCGTGTTGAGAAATAATATTGGCAACCGAATCAAAATGTTGCTGGCTGCTCAATAAAAATCCCGACCAGCCGGGCTTATCAGAGTAAGGCTGTAAAAGACAGGCGCCGCGAGAACCTAATGCGCCATCAGCATATACTTTAAATGCACGAACATTTAAGCGGTCGGTTTTTATTTTTTCATTTTTTAAAAAAAAAAAAAAAATATTCCGTTCAAAGCTTAAAATATCAAACATTCGCAACGTTTTCTTCTTTGGTTTTTGGAA
>JBQCHB010000576.1:0-3815 GCA_051955075.1 Flavisolibacter sp. | reverse complement strand
ACTTAAAAAAATTAAGCGACTATTACAATAAATGGATTGAATCTTACAACGAAGGTCCGCTCCTGATTGTGGACGCCGACAAAAATAAATTTGCTGAAGACGAAGAAGACCTCGGCATAATTATTAACCAGATTGATGCTCAATTGTATGGCTTATTTTGATGGAACTGCTTCGTCTGAATAATACCAGTAAAAGAATAAATAACCTGGTTTTATTTTTAGCGAAATAAATTTTATTAATTAAAGTACCTCACAGTGAATGTTCCATAAAGATTGAAAGAATTCTTTGTTTTATATCAGCTGTCAAACTTTTACCACCAATCAACATTGTTTTAGTTTCGTAATTGACCATAAAAAACTCCTTTTCACTTATACCGCCAGTTGCTGAATCGGCAAAAAATTCCGGCGCATGAACCAGGTACCAGTCAGGATTAAAATTTTCCAATTCATTTTTTGAAGGCTGAGAAAACATATCTAACACAACTAAGTTTCCTGCAGGGTTTTCATTGATGCTCCTGATATTCATTTTTTGTGCGCCATCATTGATAATAAAAGCATCTCTTATCCATAGTTGCTTTTTGCCAAAGTGATCTATTATTTTTTGATAAAGCTGTAAAAAAATGGTGGATTCAATTGGCTTGTTGAAGTCATTCCATTCAACTGTATTTTCGGAGAGCGAATCTTTTACGACATATACAACGTCTGAAGTGGGATCATCGGCATTGGCGGTTTTTTCAACAGAGATTCCCTCCTCCTTTAAAGCGGCCTCATTCTTTTCCAGGCAATCTTTTAACAGGCTTTCACGCGATGATTGATAGGTAATATTTTCAGCAGCGGGCAACCCGGTAGAGAATAATACATTCATGGGCACTTTGAACATGGGGGGAACAGACATCAGCTTTTTAGAAACAAAGTTAACAAGCGTATTTTTGTTATGCTCATATCTCAGGATATATTATTCATGTATATTGCAGGCAATTTTTAAAATGTCGTTTGGCTATTTGAAACAAAGAATAAAAAGAATGCAGCATGAAATATTTACCCTTAAATCCCAAAATTTTTATTGACAACAGGAAGAGATTCATTGCGAAAATGGAAAAGAATTCTATTGCCATTTTTAACAGCAATGATGAACTGCCTATGAATGGCGATGCGCTGCATCCTTTTGTTCAGAACTCTGACCTGTTTTGGCTCTCAGGGATTGAGCAGGAAGATACCATGGTTATATTGTTTCCGGATAATCCTGATCCCCGGTTCAGGGAAGTATTGGTTTTAGTGAGGCCCAATGAATTAAAAGAAAAATGGAATGGCCATCAGCTCAGAACAAATGAAGGTGAAGCGATTTCGGGAATCAAAAAAATAATATGGTTAGACGAACTGGAAGGCATGCTGCAACCATGGATTCACCTCGCGGATACCATTTACCTTAACACAAATGAAAATGACCGGAAGGCAAGTGAAGTGCCGGTAAGAGATTATCGTTACGCTTCGTATATCCGTAACCGTTATCCTTTGCATAATTTAAAACGCTCTGCAAAAATCCTAAAGGAGTTGCGCGCTATAAAAACGCCGCTTGAAATTGAAGTGATGCAAAAAGCGATTGATATCACCGATAATACCTTCAGGCGTCTGCTCAAATTTATTAAACCAGGGGTAATGGAATATGAAATTGATGCTGAAATATGGCATTCGTTTCTTTCGCAGCGCGCTTCCGGACCGGCTTACGGCAGCATCATTGCCAGCGGCGACAGGGCAAGAACATTGCACTATGTAGAAAATAATCGGGAATGTAAAGACGGCGAACTCATATTAATGGATTTTGGCGCCCGCTATGGAAACTATTCAGCCGACCTTACGAGAGCAGTGCCTGTTAACGGAAAATTTTCTAAAAGGCAAAAGGAAGTTTATAACGCCTGTCTTGATTTGCATTATTACTGTGCTTCCATCTTAAAGCCCGGAATAACCATAAATGACTACACCGATAAAGTAGGAAATGAAGCGACCAAACTGTTTCAAAAAATTGGATTATTAAAACGGGAAGATATCAAAAATGAAGATCCGGAAAACAGAGCTTACAGAAAGTATTTGTATCATGGAATTTCTCATCACCTGGGCATAGATGTTCATGATGTAGGAACCAGGACTGAACCTATAAAGGCAGGCATGGTGCTCACTATTGAACCAGGCATTTATATTGAAGAAGAGCAAATGGGTATCAGAATAGAAGATAATTATTGGATTACAAAAAACGGGAATACAGATTTGATGAAAAATATTCCAAAAACCGTAGATGAAATTGAATCGCTAATGAAGTAGGATTTATGGACCACCGACTACCGACTACCGACCACCGAACGATATGAAACAAATTCCCAATCTTTTTACGCTTCTCAACCTGTTTGCCGGATGTCTGGCGATCGTTTTCGCCTTGCAAACCAATAGTGTAATTATTTATCTAAATGATCAATATGTAAGCAGTTTTAATATTCCTGAAAAGCTAAGCTGGGCTTCAATTTGCATTATCATAGCCGCCGTCATAGATTTCCTGGATGGCTTTGTGGCTAGATTACTTAAAGCCACCAGCGAAATGGGAAAACAACTCGATTCGCTGAGCGATGTGGTTAGTTTTGGAGTGGCGCCTTCTGTAATATTGTACCAGCTATTGCGCTTTAGTTTTGCAAGAGAAGAAAACGGATTGGAAGTTTCGATGATATGGTTGCTGCCTGCATTTATTCTTGCCTGCGCTGCAGCTTATCGCCTTGCAAAATTCAATCTTGCTACGGACCAGAAATATTCTTTTAAAGGAGTGCCGGTACCAGCCGTAGGATTGTTGATTGCTTCCTTTCCGCTAATTCTGCACTTTAATTTTATTCCGGCTGTAAATAATATAATTATCAGCAAATGGTTTTTATATTTTTCAATCGTTGTATTGAGTTACCTGATGGTAAGCAATCTGCGTATGATGGCTTTAAAATTTTCGGATTACAAGCTGAAGAATAATTTATCCAAATTGATTTTACTGATTGTTGCAATTGTTGCTGCCTTATTTTTGCAATGGATTGCAGTTCCTGTTGTATTTGTTTTTTATATTTTACTATCACTAATCCAAAAAAAAGTTGAATGAATTTTTTAGCTGAAATAAAAATTATGCCTTTAAAAGAATTGCTTGATCCTCAGGGAAAAGCAGTATTAGGCGGACTTGCCAACCTCGGCATCAAGAATGTAGAAGACGTAAGAATTGGTAAACACATTCAGCTTTATGTGAATGCTGATTCTGCCGAAGAAGCCAAAGCGATTGCAGAAGAAGCGTCCAGAAAGCTCTTGGCAAACCAGGTAATGGAAGAGTTTACCGTCTCAATCAGCTAATTAGCCAATTAGCTGATTAGCCAATGAAAGAACTGGTTTATAATTGAACATTATCCATTAGCACATTACTAATCAGCACATCAGCACATTAATAAAATGCTTTATCTTGTTCCCTCTCCTATTGGCAACCTTGGCGATATTACCTTCAGAGCAATTGAAATTTTAAAATCCGTTGACCTGATCCTGGCAGAAGATACCCGCACTTCGGCTACGCTATTAAGGCATTACCAAATAGACAAGCCAACCTCCTCTTATCATCAACATAATGAGCATAAGATACTGCACCATCTGGTAACACAATTATCCGCAGGAAAAACCATGGCTTTGATAACAGATGCCGGAACACCCGGCATTAGCGATCCGGCTTTTTTGCTGGTAAGAGAATGTATCAAAAATAAAATTCAAGTTGAATGCCTGCCCGGCGCTACGGCTTTTGTTCCTGCTTTGGTG
>JBQCHB010000575.1:0-4588 GCA_051955075.1 Flavisolibacter sp. | reverse complement strand
TTGGCATCAATCGCGAGGGAAATGTTTTCAATTTGAAATGTACTTGTTGACTCGGGGACAGAAATTACTGGTAATGTTGCGTGGCGTATAATGGAAAGCGTTGTGCTGCCAAACAAAAACCGCTCCATGCCTGATGCGCCGTGCTTACCTACCACAATAGCAAAGGGTTTTTCCTGGTCGCATAGGTCCCTCACTTCATCAACTACATCGCCAAGACGGCTTTCTGTTTTTATATCTAAAGCAGGAAAGCTTTTTTGCAGCTGGTCTTTTACTTTTTGCAACCCATTATCTGCGTTGTTTTTAAGATCGTCTACCGATACCATCATCACCGGCACATCATTCATGCTGATGGGAATTTGGTAAACATGTACCAATACTACAGCGCCATTAACTACCTGGGCTAATTGTGCAGCATAATGCATGGCGTTATCAGCAGAGGGCGAAAAATCGGTTGGAACGACGATCGTTTTCATACTGAAAAAATACAAAGATTTAATGGGTTATAGATATGCTGCTTATGGAAATGCAAATGATTTTCATCATAGCAGCAAATCAATTGCTATGGCACAAATACAAGATCAACCAGGTAAAACAAAAAGACGAATTCATGCTTCTTTAAACATTGACATGACGCCAATGGTGGACCTTGGCTTTCTCCTAATCACTTTCTTCATTTTGACAACGTCTATGACTGAAAAAAGGGCAACGAGTCTAATAATGCCCAAAGAAGGCGAACCTACAGGTTTGGCGGAAAGCAAGGCTTTTACAGTTATTCTTGGCGAGAATAATAAAGTGTTTGTGTACGCCGGAAGATGGGATAATACTGTAAGTGATAAGAACATTGCAGAAACAAATTATAGTGTTTACCATGGCCTGGGAAATTTCATCAGGGCCAAACAAAAACAATTGAAAAACAAAAGAAACGATCTGATGTTGCTGATCAAACCACTGAACGATGCATCCTATCAAAATATAATTGATGCTTTGGATGAGGCCCTGATCAATGACGTGCGGCGCTATGCCATTGTGCAGGCAACAGCTGAAGAAGAGCAATATGTTCAACAGTTGCAAAAATGGTCACTTTAGCAACTGAAGCAAGTTTGAAGAGTGCAGCCGTAGTTGTAAATTTGAGGCTCTTTAAAACACGCTATATGAACATACCCGTAGTTGACCTCTCCGATTTTTTAAGTGGCGATGAAACACGCAAACAAAAATTTGTAAAAGAATTAGGCAATGCTTATGAAGATGTAGGTTTTGTGGCAGTAAAAAATCACGGCATTCCCGATGATTTAATTGCCGATCTCTATAAGTATGTACAACAGTTTTTTGCTTTGCCAACAGCTACGAAAGCTGAATACGAAAGGAAAGATTTGGCAGGCCAGCGTGGTTATACATCGTTTGGAAGGGAACATGCAAAGGGATTTGATGCGCCCGATCTGAAAGAGTTTTTTCAATTTGGGCAAACTGTAGAAGATAACGATCCTATCAAAGAAGAATATCCAGATAATGTTACAGTAAAAGAAGTGCCGCAGTTCACACCAACTTTATTCAATGCTTATCGCAATTTCGAAAAATCGGGCAAGGCACTGCTACAGGCCATCGCTTTATACCTTGGTTTGGATGAACATTATTTTGACGAATGGGTGCACAACGGTAATTCGATTTTAAGGGCCATTCATTATCCGCCTATCACAAGCGAGCCAAAGTCGGCCATTCGTGCTGAACAACATGAAGACATTAATTTAATTACGTTATTAGTAGGTGCTTCTGCCGATGGTTTGCAAATTCTCACCAAACAAAATGAATGGGTTGGTGTTACTTCCTTACCTGAACAAATAGTAGTAAACGTTGGCGATATGCTGCAACGCCTTACTAACAATAAGCTACGTTCCACTACACACCGTGTGGTCAATCCTCCAAGAGAGTTATGGGGCACATCCCGCTACTCCATTCCTTTCTTTCTGCATCCTAAAAGCGAAATGAGCCTGGCTGGCTTGGAAGGCTGTATTGATGATGCCCATCCCAAAGCCTATGAAGATGCAACGGCTGGAGAATATTTGGATGAGAGGTTAAGGGAAATCGGGCTGAAAAAGTAAATTACTGATTGAGTTGATTGTATTAATTGGTCCCGCTTCGGCGGGATTTTTTATGGCCACTCATCAACTTATTCTGCCAATAAAAATTTTTTGAGAAAATCCTTGGCTATTAAATGATTGAAATTCAATGCATTTAAACTTAAATCACGTCTTGGCTTCATCAGTTACCATAAAAAATATGGTACTATAGTTTGCATAGTACCAACTAACACCATATCTTTGTATTGTCAATCAAATTCAACATATATCAGCCAACCCTACCGTTCCGGTTTAAGGCCGGAACGGAGGTGAGGCTAAAAAGAGAGGAAACATGAATATTGAAAATACTCAGAGCCAGATGCGGAAAGGAATACTGGAGTTCTGTATTCTCTCCATCATTCGCCGGGGAGAGGCCTACCCCAGCGACATTGTGGAAGAAATGAAAACCGTAAACCTTCACATTTTAGAAGGAACCCTTTACCCGCTGCTTACCCGTTTAAAAAATGCCGAAATGCTCACTTACCGCTGGGTTGAAAGCAACTCAGGACCGCCCCGCAAATATTTTTTGCTTACCGAAAAAGGCGAGGCTTTCTACAAAGAATTAGAGCAAACCTGGCAGGAACTATCAAACGGTGTAAATGCACTTACCAACAAAACAGAAAACAATCCAGAAACTTCAACCAAAGCGTTATAAAAATGAAAAAGATCATCAACATAAACTTATCGGGCAGGGTAATTCCCATTGAGGATTCTGCTTACGAAAGCTTACAACGTTACATCGAAAGCCTGCGCCGTTATTTCGCCAACGAAGAAGGCAGAGATGAAATCATCAATGATATTGAAAGCCGGATAGCCGAATTAATGAATGATAAAGTTCGCAAAGGCGCAGCCGCCGTTACCGATGCTGATATAGAAGAAATTATCAATTCTATGGGCCGCATAGAGGATTTCGAAGAAGTAGATGCTGCTGAAAATAAAGCCACTGCCGACCAAACCTCTGGCAGCCAGGCGTATGCGCAAGCAGCACCAAAAAGAACAAAGAGCCGCTTGTACCGCGATGCCAATGATAAATTATTAGGTGGCGTATGTGCCGGTATTGCCAATTATATGAATGTGGATCCGGCCATGGTCCGCTTGTTATTTGCCATTATCACCTTCGGCGGCTTTGGCTTTGGTATTTTGATTTATATTCTGTTGTGGATCATTCTTCCGGTTCGGGATCTGGATACTTATGTTGGAAAAAGATTATTCCGCAATCCGGATGACAGGGTAATTTCAGGCGTTGCCGGGGGATTAGGTGCTTATTTCAACAAACCAAGCTGGGTTATCCGCGTCATTTTTGCTGCGCCGCTATTGTTGAATATTACATTTGGCGTTCTCCACTCCATTTTCTTCTATACACAAAGAGATGTTTTTCCTAACCTGTTCATTGGTTCTTTTACCGGAACATTTTGTTTGGCCTATATAATCCTTTGGATCGTTCTGCCGGAAGCTAACAGCCCTTTTGAAAAAATGGAAATGCGTGGCGAAAAGGTAGATGTGAATCGCATTCGCCAGAACGTGAAAGAAGGAATGAGTGACTTTAAAAACCGCATGGAAAACTGGGGTGAAGAAGTAAAAACTTCTGCCCAGCAATTCGGCACCAAAGCAAATGAATTTATGAATACAAGAGGAAAAGCCTGGGCTGGAGAAGTAAAAGAAACAGCTCCTTCCGTAGCCCGTGGCTTAGGCCACATTATCGGCGTACTTTTTAAAGCCTTCTTCATTTTTGTAGCCGGATGTATTGCGCTGGGTTTATTTGCTGCTTTGATGGTAATTATTTTCGGCGGCGTAGCTTTTTGGCCTATCAATAATTTCTTATGGACATCCGGTATTCAAAAAGCACTGGCCTGGGGTACTTTATTATTCTTTATTGGTGTGCCTATCGTTGGCTTTATGACATGGCTTATTCGTAGGGTAGTTCGTGTTCGTTCAAGAAACAGGTACCTGGGTTGGATTTTTGGTGGTTTATGGACCATAGGCTGGATCTGC
This sequence comes from Flavisolibacter sp., assembly GCA_051955075.1. GTDB lineage: Bacteria > Bacteroidota > Bacteroidia > Chitinophagales > Chitinophagaceae > Flavisolibacter. The sequence goes on along the minus strand of JBQCHB010000575.1, from coordinate 482 downwards.
GCAGTATGTTTTGCCGCCAGCATTGCCAAAGACTTAAGAGTATATGACAGAACAAACGCCATTGAAGTTCCTGTAACAACGGCGGCCAATAGATTAACCGTTAAAGTAATAGAACCCGAAATACGTTATAGCGGCAATATTTGGTGGGTGCATGATAATGACAACGTGGGTTGGGATATTACCGATAACACCATGAAGTACAACAACGTAAAAGTTCGTGTAGACAAAAGTGACGACTCATCTTATCATGTAAAATATTATAAATACAGCGCCGGAAGAAACCTTGCCGATGTGCAGGAAAGAGCAGCGCAAACAGGCTTTACCATTTCTGCAGAAGACAGCGTATTAAATCTTGGCAGTGGCTTAACCATAAACCGTAGCAGCAAGTTTCGTGGACAGGGCGTTATTGTAGAAATACAGGTGCCGGTTGGCAAAAAGATCCGTTTTGATGAAACGCTGGAAAACGCCTATAGCCCGTGGGT
>JBQCHB010000574.1:0-10490 GCA_051955075.1 Flavisolibacter sp. | reverse complement strand
ATTGATTAAAGAAGCAGGCAGATGAGTTCATAATGATTGTTTCTATAAAATCTAACGAATGTCAACAAGCACCCCAACACAAACGCAAGCACAGTCAGTCTCTCTTAACCAAACGGTTAAAGCTATTGGAAAATACAGGTGGACGATTTGTACACTCTTATTTTTTGCTACTACAGTAAATTATTTGGATAGGCAGGTGTTGAGTCTTTTGGCCCCGAGCCTTTCGAAAGAGTTTGGGTGGACCAATACAGATTATGCCAACATTACTGCTGCCTTTCAATTTATTTATGCCATCTCCATGCTGTTTGCGGGAAGATTTATTGATAAGTTAGGAACGAAGGCCGGTTTTGCTTTAGCTATAATTGTGTGGTCGTTGGGAGCGGTGTTACATGCTTACTCCATCCCGGTTGGTACTGCTTTTTCGCATGTTTTGGGTTGGATCGGTTTGGCCGCCGTACCCGTTTCGGTGTTAGGTTTTATGATCTCACGAGCCGTGCTGGCTGTTGGTGAATCAGGAAATTTTCCTGCTGCCATCAAAGCAACGGCAGAATATTTTCCAAAGAAAGAACGCTCCTTTGCCACCGGCATTTTTAATTCCGGCTCGAACGTAGGCGCTATACTGGCGCCGCTTACGGTTCCGTGGATTGCATTGAACTGGGGCTGGCAAAGTGCTTTTTTAATTATTGGTATCATTGGCTTTTTGTGGTTGCTTTTTTGGGTGTGGCTGTATAACAAACCTGGCAATCAAAAAAGATTATCTGCAAGCGAATTGGAATACATCAACAGCGACAGCACGGACACCATTGCAATTGACGAGCAACTGGGAACAAAAGAAAAAATATCATGGCTTAAACTTTTAGGCTACAAACAAACATGGGCCTTCGTTTTTGGTAAATTCATGACCGATGGTGTGTGGTGGTTCTTTTTATTCTGGCTGCCTAAATATTTATATGCGCAATACGGAATGGAAGATACCGCCATCATGTTGCCACTAGCGGTTTTGTATAGCATGACCATGTTTGGAAGCATCGGCGGCGGTTGGTTTCCGATGTATTTTATCAGGAAGGGCTATACACCTTATGATGGCCGCATGAAAGCTATGTTCATCATTGCCCTGTTTCCTTTATTGATTTTACTGGCACAACCCTTAGGCGGTTCCACTTTCTGGATACCGGTTTTTTTCATTGGTATTGGTGCATCGGCTCACCAGGCTTGGTCGGCCAATATTTTTACAACGGTTTCGGATATGTTTCCGAAAAAAGCAATTGGGTCAGTAACGGGCATCGGTGGCATGGCCGGTGGCATAGGTGGTGTGCTGATTTCAAAGATCGGCGGCTCTTTGTTTGACCATTATAAAGCATTGGGGCATATTGAAACCGGTTACACCATTATGTTTGCTATCTGCGCTGTGGCCTATCTTATTGCATGGGTAGTAATGAAAGCACTGGTTCCAAAATATAAACCTATCACCGATTTATAATTTTGCCATTTAATTATGCAGTTTGCAGATTCTATTACATAAAAAGAATTTCGATCAATATGAAACAACTCAATGCGGTACATCCTGATGATTTTAAGAACTATACAACCGAAATGATCCGGCAACGCTTTTTATTAGATTCACTATTTCAACCCGGCAAAGCCAATTTTGTCTACACACATTACGACAGAATGATCGTGGGTGGCGTTATGCCTTCTGCTGACAAAACAGAACTTCAAAACTTTGATATTCTTAAATCAGAATTTTTCCTGGAGCGTAGAGAGATGGGCATTATCAACGTTGCAGGCGATGCCGTTGTCACCGTTGAAGACAGAGAGTATAATCTTCAAAAATTAGATTGTCTTTACATTGGCAAAGGCGTGCAAAGTGTAAGTTTTAAAAGCATTGATGCCAATGCACCTGCGGTTCTGTATATTCTTTCTGCTCCGGCGCACGCATCGTATCCAACCACGCTTTTAAGGAAGACAGATGCAGAATCTAACTCGTTAGGTTCGTTGGAAACAAGTAATCAAAGAAGCATTTACCGCTACATTCATAAAAACGGGGTTCAAAGTTGCCAGTTGGTAATGGGACTGACGATTTTGGAAAAGGGCAGCGTCTGGAATACCATTCCCGCCCATACACACGACCGCCGCATGGAAGCCTATTTTTATTTTGATGTTCCGGAAAACCAGGTGGTGTTTCATTACATGGGGCAACCGCAGGAAACGCGGCATATACTCATGAAAAACTATGATGCAGTTGTATCGCCGCCGTGGAGCATACATGCCGGCAGCGGTACCAGCAATTATGGATTTATCTGGGGCATGGCAGGGGAAAATTTGGAGTATAGCGATATGGATGCCGTCCAGTTAAATGATTTACGATAACCGTTTTAAATACTTTGCCGGGAAGACGGTAACAATTTATTGGTCATGTGTATCAATTTCCGTCTTGCCTACTTACCGGCCAATTAGAATCTTAACATAAAAGAACTATAGTATGGAAATGTTTTCACTAAAAGACAAAGTAATTGTTGTTACCGGCGGCACGGGCATTTTAGGAAAAGCTTTTGTGGGTGCCATTGTAGAAGCCGGCGGCGCTGTGGGTATTTTGGGCAGAAATGAAAAAGTGGCGAACGAAAGAGCCGAAGCCATAAATGCCAACGGTGGTAAGGCTGTGGCACTTGTTGCCGATGTAATGGACGAAATGCAATTGCAAGCCGCAAAGGAAAAAATAGTTGCCGCATTCGGAAAGGTTGACGGACTGGTGAAGGCAGCAGGAGGGAATATGCCTGAAGGCGTTCTGCAACCCGGTGATGATATTTTTAAAATGAATATTGCCGGCATGAAAAAGGTGATGGACATTAACGTATGGGGCACAATTATTCCGACACAGGTTTTTGGAGAAGAGATTGCAAAGACAGGCAAGGGAAGCATTGTCAATATTTCTTCCATGAACTCGAAAAGAGCCATCACAAAAGTATTGGGCTACAATATTGGAAAGGCTGCTGTTGATTGCTACAACCAATGGTATGCAGTGGAACTGGCCAACCGTTACGGCGATAAGATTCGTATGAATGCTTTGGCGCCGGGTTTTTTTTTGACAGAGCAAAACCGTTACCTTTTAACAAGGCCCGAAGGCGGTTATACTGACAGAGGGGGACTGGTAATACAGCAAACGCCTTTCAAACGTTTTGGTGATCCGGATGAATTAAAAGGCACACTGGTATGGCTGTTAAGCGATGCTTCGCAGTTTGTGACCGGCGCTATGATTTGCGTGGATGGTGGATTTTCGATTTTTGGTGGTGTCTAAATCTTATCACACGAATTATATCCCGATAGCTATTGGAACGAATTACACGAATTAGTTTAAGCTTATTGTGGGAACTGGTGAATTGATTTTTCTATGGAAAGTACTTGAACAGTTTGTACAAAAACAATTGCGTCAACTCATTAATAGTTTAACTCTTTACTCATCGTTATGAAAAAAATAGTTTTGTTTGCGGTAGTACTTTTTTCTTTTTTAATGCAAGCCAATGCGCAAACTGCTAATAAAAAAAAAGCGAAGAAATGGTTTAAGAAAAGGGAATGGTTAAGCGGTGTGCCGTTGCAGCCCAGCAAGTCAATCGACGCACAGGAATTTTACCGGCAGTACCATGCTAACAAAATGTATTGGGATAAAGCTTTTGCTTTTTTGAAAGAGCACGACCTGAGCACTTTAGCCAGCGGCAAATATGAAATTGATGGTGAAAATGTATTTGCTTCGGTTACCGAAAGTCCTTCCAAAGATTTTGATAAAACCAATTGGGAATCGCATCGCAACTATGTGGATCTTCAGTATGTAATTGAAGGTAAGGAGTTGATTTGCGTAAATCCTGTGACCAAATCTGTTGTAACGCATCCTTACGATCAGAAAAAAGATGCAGCCAATTACACGGCTGACGGAAAAATATACGAGGCCACACCCGGAACATTTTTTATTTTCTTTCCAACAGATGCGCACCGTCCCAATATTACTCCCGGCGGCAACAAAGTGGTGAAGAAACTTGTAATTAAGATTAGGGCGGCGGAATGACAAGCAATTTTTTTCTTAAAGACTAAAAATTGCCTGTCTGGAATGGAAAAACAAAACTATTTGCAGATAGCTTTGCACCCTTCATGCAAACTCAAACACTTAAACACTGGCAGGTGCTGTTCATGGCCTTGTGCACAGGCTTGATCGTTGCCAATGTGTACTATTGCCAGCCACTGGTAGTGCTGATCAGCAAAGAATTTGGAGTGGCCGAAAGCAAAGCGGGTGCTATTACTTTTTTTATACAATTAGGTTATGCACTTGGTTTGTTGTTCTTCGTTCCAATGGGCGACATGTTTGAGAAAAGAAAACAAATTGTAGTTACTACCTGGCTTACTGTAATGGCGTTGATAGCCGCAGCTGTATCTTCTTCCATCACCATGTTAAGCATTGCCTGTTTACTCATCGGCGCTACGTCTATTGTGCCGCAATTGATTTTGCCATTAGCAGCACAATTGGCGCTGCCTGAAAAAAGAGGCAAGATCATTGGCACCGTGATGAGCGGCTTGCTGATCGGCATTTTATTATCACGATCCATCAGCGGCTTTATTGGTGCATGGTTAGGATGGAGAGGCATGTTTTGGATTGCTGCTGCCATTTCAGCTGCATTGTTAGTGGCCATGTGGTTTATTTTTCCGCAAACAAAATCGGCTTTTAAGGGTAGCTACGGCTCGTTAATGCGATCGTTAATTACGCTTACAAAACAACAACCTGTTTTGCGCGAAGCCGCAGCCATCAATGCACTTACTTTTTCTTCCTTTGGTATGTTTTGGACAACCATGGTTTTGCATTTATCCAATCCGCCTTTTCATTTTCAATCAGATAAAATTGGTTTGTTTGGACTGGCGGCTGTAGCAGGCGCATTAGTGGCGCCACTCATTGGCGGCTCTGCCGATAAAGGCAATCCGCGGGTGGCCATTGGTTATGGGCTTTTAATGGTGGCGCTGGGCTTTGCATTGTTTTATTTATTCGGTGCATCAGTTGTGGGAATGGTTATCGGTATTGTTTTGCTCGATCTTGGCCAGCAATCCGTTCACGTTTCCAACCAGGCAAGAGTGTATGCGTTAATTCCCGAAGCCCGTAATCGTTTGAACACAGTGTTCATGACAGTGAGCTTTATCGGCACTTCAATGGGCTCTGCTATTGGGTTATGGGCATGGGATAAAGCAGGTTGGACCGGCGTTTGCATCTCCGGTGGCGTGTCAATTATACTTGCATTCAGCGTGTACGCTGCAACGTATAAACATGTGTCAAAACATGCGCTTGGCTGAAATTTTAAAGATGAGTTTTATTCGACAGGCGCATTTGCTTCTTTCCATGCTCTCCACCCACCAGCCATAGAGGCCACGTTGATGTAACCCATTTTTTGAAGGTTTTCAGCAGACAAAGCTGAACGGAAGCCACCACCACAATACAACCAATTTTAAAAATTCTTCGGAGTGCTTCATTTTCAATTGTTTGAAGGAATTAAAGGTAGACATTCCTTCTCCATCGCTTGTAAGAAGGCTTTAAATGTGATCTCAATTATTTTTAACCACTCATCCATATTCTACGACAGCTTTCGTTATTCGTTGCTACCTTAATATTTCTACGCCACTACTTATTTCATCGTGAGATAATTCTTAAAACCTTTTTTATGCGAATTATCTTCATCACACTGCTGCTGCTTCCGCTGTTAGCAATTGCCCAAATCAACCGCTCAGCTAAAGAACTTGCAGGCGTCAACATTAAAGAGTATATCAGTACTAAAATTTTTAAAGGAGATGTTTATAAGCCGGTATCGTATGGAGAATTGCAGCCTCATAAAGATAACACAGGCATTGTATGGACAATGGAGCACAAGTTTGAAATTTCAAATTCCCAGGCACCCGTACACAAAACTAACGATGTACAACAGGTTTATAGATTCATATTTTATCTCGATAAAAAAATGAAAGTTTTGAAAGCGGAAGATATTGAGTAATGAGAGAAAATGCAGCGTGACTTTTTGCCCATACGATTGTCCGGCAGTTTTTTTGACTAAATGGCACTAACTTGTTCTACGAAGCCAATGTTTCATGAACAAGGAACAACAAAGATTGGAAGAAAAAGGTTGGAAAAAATGGGGACCTTATGTAAGCGACAGGCAGTGGGCAACTGTAAGAGAAGATTATAGCGCCAATGGCGATGTATGGGAATCTACTACGCATGAAATGGCACGCAGCAAAGCATTTCGCTGGGGAGAAGAAGGCATTGCAGGCATAAGCGATGATCAGCAATTGCTATGTTTTGCGCTGGCTTTGTGGAATGGTAAAGATCCTATCATTAAGGAACGGTATTTCGGATTAACCAATTACGAGGGCAATCATGGGGAGGATGTAAAGGAGTTGTATTACTATTTAGACGCAACCCCAACTCATTCGTACATGAAAATGTTGTACAAATATCCCCAAGCTGAATTTCCTTACGAATCTTTATTGAAGGTTAATAAGGCCAGGAACCGCACTGAGCCTGAATTTGAGATTGTTGATACAGGCGTTTTCAACGACAATAAATATTTTGATGTTTTTGTAGAATATGCCAAGGCAGATGCAAATGATATTTTAATTAAGATCACCGCATATAACAGGGGCGAGTCGGACGCAAAACTTTATTTACTGCCAACGCTCTGGTTCCGTAATACATGGAGTTGGGGCTATGATGATTATAAGCCCTTGCTAATTGCTTCGAATAATGGCGATGTAATGGTGCAGCACAAAAAGCTTGAAGATTTTGTTTTGCATTTTGAGAAAGAAGCACAATTACTTTTTTGCGATAACGAAAGCAATAATCAAAAATTATATGGTGCAGCCAACAATTCGGTTTTTGTAAAAGATGGCGTGAACGAATATTTACTTTATGGTAAAGAAGATGCGGTTGCTATTGATGGACAAGGGACTAAAGTAGCGGCCCGTTACCAATTGATGGTAAAGGCCGAAGAGTCTGCAGTGATCAAACTTCGTCTCGAGTCAAAAAATAATACAGATCCGTTTGCTGACTTCGACGAAATTTTTACAAAACGCATACAGGAAGCAGATGAATTTTATGCTTTGCTTCAAAAAGAAATTAGATCTACTGATGAAAAATTGGTGCAGCGGCAAGCGTTTGCAGGCATGTTGTGGAGCAAACAATTTTACTATTACGATGTGCAGCAATGGCTTGACGGCGATCCTGCAGAAATACCACCGGCGCCACAGCGTAAAAATGGCCGCAATCACGATTGGGTGCATTTGAATAATGCGGATGTTATTTCTATGCCAGACAAATGGGAATATCCCTGGTATGCCTCGTGGGACCTGGCTTTTCACTGCATTCCTTTTGCAATAATTGATGCAGCTTTTGCAAAACACCAGTTATCGTTGCTTACAAAAGAGTGGTACATGCATTCTAACGGGCAATTGCCTGCATATGAATGGAATTTTAGCGATGCCAATCCGCCGGTGCATGCATGGGCCACGTGGCGTGTTTACCAAATTGATCAAAAAAATAATAATGGCAAAGGCGACATTGCTTTTTTAGAGTCGATCTTTCATAAGCTGTTGCTGAATTTTACATGGTGGGTAAATCGCAAAGATGCTGAAGGTAACAACATATTCGAAGGCGGTTTTTTAGGATTGGATAATATTGGTGTATTTAACAGGAGTGCACCGCAGGCGGGTGGTTTTATAGAACAGGCAGACGCAACAAGCTGGATGGCCATGTACTCTTTGAATCTCATGCGCATTGCGCTTGAACTGGCCTTATACAATGCGGTGTACGAGGATCTGGCCACGAAATTTTTTGAACACTTTCTTTACATTGCCGGCGCCATGGAAAATATGGGCTTGAAAGGCGAAGGCTTATGGGATGAAGAAGATCAATTTTTTTATGATGTACTAAGATTGCCAAATGACGGAAGTGAAAAATTAAAAGTGCATAGCATGGTGGGCTTAATACCATTGTTTGCAGTGGAAGTGCTGGAACATGAATTACTGGAAAAGCTTCCGGAGTTTACTAAGCGATTGAATTGGTTTTTAAAAAATCGTCCTGACCTGGCAAGATTGGTTTCCCGTTGGCAGGAAAAAAACAAAGTAGAAAAACATTTGTTGAGTTTATTGCGTGGCTACCGCATGAAAAGAATACTGCAACGCATGCTTGATGAAAATGAATTTCTGAGTGAACATGGTATTCGTGCATTATCCAAATATCACGAACAGCATCCTTTTGAAGTTTGCCTGAATGGAAATACTTTTTCTGTTGAGTATACGCCGGGAGAATCAACTACAGATTTATTTGGCGGCAACAGCAACTGGCGGGGCCCTGTATGGATGCCGGTAAATTACCTGATCGTAGAAAGCCTGCAACGCTTTCATTATTATTATGGCGATGAATTTAAAGTAGAATGTCCAACCGGCAGCGGTCAATATTTATCACTGAATGAAATTGCCAACGAGTTGTCAAGGCGGTTGTCCGGTTTATTTCTTGCCGATGAAAACGGCCGAAGGCCAGTGTTTGGCAATAATGAAAAATTTCAGAATGATCCGCACTTTAAAAATTACATTTTGTTTTACGAATATTTTCATGGCGACAATGGGAGAGGAATGGGTGCCTCGCATCAAACCGGCTGGACGGGGCTTGTTGCTAAATTATTACAACCCAGGAAAAATCCATGGACAATGATGACAGGAGAAAATGCAAAGGAACAACCTATCGAATAAAAGTAGGTGCTAAACAAAACGACTGTCTCAGGAATTGTTATAGACTTTCAAAACAGTTTCTTTCAGTGCTGATGATTTATCAGAACAAACAAACTCAATTATTTCAGCCAACGCCTCGGGCTTCACCCAATTGCCAGGATCTGCATCCGGCATGCTTTTGCGGTTGAGCGGCGTATCGATAGTGCTGGGTACAATTACCGTGGCGGTTACATTTTTTCCTTTTGCTTCTTCGTTAATGTATTCAGCCAATTTAAAAAGAAGCGATTTGCTTAAGCCGTAAGCAATTACATCTTTTCCGTTAACGGCTTTTATAGCAGGACGGGCGCCAACAAATACGAGGCGACCATAATTGTTTTGCAGTAAATGCTCTAAAAGCGGGCGGGCAACATGATAAGCCGTTTCAAAATTCAAACTGACCTGCTTTTTAATGTCTTCATTTTTTGTGGCAGCGATATTTCCCATAGCAAATCCGCCTGCCAGCATCAACGCACCATCAATTTTTTTATGAACATCAATTGTTGCCTGGATGAAAGAAGCTGTTTCTGCTTCATTGGCCAGGTTCACAGCTTCAACGTGCAAATTGCTGTGCTCAGTCATTTCTTTTTTAGCAGCTTCGTTATGAACTGTTGCAATGACTTTATAACCCTTATTCAAAAAAAACCTGGTAACTGCTGTGCCTAAATTGCCATTGGCGCCAGTAATGATGATGGTTTTGGTTGTATGCATGTTTTGTATTTGCCTTGCAAAGTTATTATGTTGAAACAGTAGTGTGTATATTTTTATGTACTTAGCTGCATTGCTGGAATGATACCTCTCTTGTCCCGATAGCTATCGGGACACTCTTCAACGTTTTATTCTCTGTTGAGCAATTTGGAGCAGGCCTGGACTTTTGTTCCTTCACCAATATCGAAAACGGTTTCGGCAACGTTCCCGTAAATAAAATTTTATTTGTTTTCGCAGAAATTAGCAAAAGCACCAATTTGCAACTTTGAATAATTGATCGCCCAAGATAATTTTGAAACAATATGTCCTCTACAGAATATCTAATGCAGCAAACTATGCGTTGGTTTGGCCCTCAAGACCCTGTAAGTTTATCTGATATTAAACAAGCTGGTTGCAGTGGCGTAGTAACAGCCTTGCATCACATTCCCAATGGTGAAGTATGGGCTGTGAAAGAAATTAAAAAAAGAAAAACTGCAATTGAAAATGCAGGAATGGTTTGGTCTGTGGTGGAAAGCGTACCTGTGCATGAAGCCATTAAAACGCAAACCGGCAACTTCCGAAATTATATTGAAAGCTATAAGCAAAGCCTTATTAATCTTGCTCAATGCGGGATATATATCGTTACCTATAACTTCATGCCTGTGTTGGATTGGACAAGAACCGATTTAAGTTATACAGTACAAGATGGCTCAAAAGCCCTGCGTTTTGAAAAAGCTGCCTTTATAGCGTTTGATGTTTTTTTATTAAAAAGAAAGGGCGCAGAAAAAGATTATACAGCCAGTGAATTGACAATGGCCAGTCAACGGTTTGAAGCAATGAGCGAAGGAGAAAAGCGGCAATTGCAACAAAATATTATTGCTGGCTTGCCCGGCAGTGAAGAAAGTTTTACGCTTGAACAATTTCAACACGCACTGGATGCGTACAAGAATATTGATACAGCGCAGCTAAGAAAAAATCTCATTTACTTCTTGCAGCAAATTATGCCGGTTGCAGAAAAG
>JBQCHB010000573.1:0-22191 GCA_051955075.1 Flavisolibacter sp. | reverse complement strand
CTGTTGGCTGCACACACATCAAAAGCTATATATCGATCAGAAACATTGAACGAAATATTGGCAATGCCACCAAGGTTCAGATAGAAATCAAAATCTTTCAGCAATAATTTTTCACCAATGGGAACTATAGGTGCTCCCTGTCCCCCAAAAGCTACGTCTAATGCCCGTAAATCACTAACGACCGGCAAGCCTGTTTCTGCAGCAATAGCAGCGCCATCGCCTAATTGTGCCGTCATTTTTTGTTGGGGTACGTGAAAAGTGGTATGTCCATGTGATGCGATCAACCCGACTTTAAAGTGCAAATTATTAGCATCTATAAATTGATTTACCTGCCGGCCTACATAGTGGCCATAATCCGTGTGCAGCAATTGATAATCCAGTGCATTCAGAGAAATTGCCGACTGCAATCTTTCCTTCCATTCCCTATTATATTCGTAGCAATCTGCAGCAATGATTTCATAATTCCAATTGCCCGCATTTACATTCAATTCAGCAAAAACAATATCCAATCCATCCAGCGAACTACCGCTCATGAGTCCAATTGCTTTATATGTCATATCCTGATTGTATTTTCAACCGCGAATTAAATCCAATTCCGGCAAATAAGCGTAAACTCCCTTCTTATTTATACTTTTGGGGCCAAGGTAGAAATTGAACAAATGGTTATCAACTTAAGCAAAGAACATTCTTTAGTAAGCAATTGGGTAGCAGAGCTACGCAACGTAGACGTGCAAGGTGATCGCATGCGTTTTCGCCGCAACCTGGAACGTATTGGCGAAGTAGCAGCTTTTGAAATCAGCAAACGCCTGCCTTATGTTGAAAAAGAAATACAAACCCCGTTAGGAGTAGCTATTTGCGAGGTGCTGGAGGAACAGCCTGTACTTACAACTATTTTGCGTGCAGGCCTGGCGCTTCATACCGGTCTGCTTAGTTATTTTGATAAGGGCGACAATGCATTTGTATCGGCTTATCGCAAGCATGCGCCGGACGGCTCTTTTGAAATCGCTTTAGAATATTTATCCTGTCCCGAAATTGACAACCGCGTTGTTATTATTTCCGACCCGATGCTGGCCACGGGTGCTTCACTGGTTAAAACCATACAATATTTAAAGGAAGAAGGAAACCCCAAGGCTATCCACGTTGTGACGGCCATTGCCTGCACTGTTGGCATTGAATACTTGCGCCGGCAAGTGCCAGAAGCCATCGTGTGGTGTGGCGCCATCGATGACGAACTTACTGCTAAAGGTTACATTGTTCCCGGCCTTGGCGATGCAGGCGACTTAGCTTTTGGCGTCAAAATGCAGTCATAATATCAATGGTAAATGGTTGTATTGGAGTTTGCTGCCAATAAAAAAACGCAAACTGTTTACAGTATTGCGTTTCATTAAATAGATGGCGGAGACTGAGGGATTCGAACCCTCGATACCCTTTAGAGGTATACACACTTTCCAGGCGTGCTCCTTCAACCACTCGGACAAGTCTCCATTTGCTTAAAGAAGGCTGCAAATTTAGGCTTTACAGCTATAGCTTGAACAGCTTTTGCACATTTTCTGTTGTTAATTGTGCAATAGCATCGATGCTACCACCCGTGATGGCTGCCAGCTTTTCGGCTACCAGCTTAGTATAGGCAGGCTCATTTCTTTTTCCCCTGTAAGGTACAGGAGCCAGGTACGGTGCATCCGTTTCAAGAATAACATTTTGAAGTCCCGTTTTTTCAATTACCTTGTCAAGACCGGAGTTTTTAAAACTAACCACACCGCCTATACCCAACATAAAGCCGGCTTCTGTAATTTTCATAGCTTGCTCATAATTTCCCGAAAAACAATGAAATACGCCTGTAAGCTGCGCATATTGTTGTACTACTTCTATACATTCGTCAATAGCATCCCTGGAATGAATAACAACAGGCAAATCATATTGTAAGGCAAGGCTGACCTGGTAATGAAAAGCATCATACTGTTGCCTGGTAAATGTTTTATCCCAATAGAAATCCAATCCGATTTCTCCAATAGCAATAAATTTTCTTTGTTTCAAATGGCTTTCTGCTATGTCCAATTCCTTTTTATAATCAGCGGTTACCGAGCATGGATGCAGGCCCATCATAGCGATACATGAAGGATATTTTTCTTCAGCAGCCAGCATGGCTTCGTGTGTAGAGGCATCTACAGCCGGCATTAAAATTTTCTCTATCCCCGTGGCTTTTGCATTGGCGATGCACTCGTCACGGTCAACATCAAATTCCGGTAAGTAAATATGTGCATGGCTATCAATGAAATGCATAAGCGAAATTTAAAGCGCAAAGCTGGACAAAAAAATATTAAGATTCCCTTAAACTACCGGCAATTATTCCTTTCTTATCACCGTTAATTTTTTAGCAAAACTATTGTGTTATGAAAAAGGCCTTTCTCTGTACCCGCCTGATGGCTGCATTGTGTTTTATTTCCTTTGTTATTAGCAGTTGTAAAAAGGAACTCAGTGATTCTGGTCTCACGCCCCGGCAAGAAGAAAATATTGCCACCATTGCCTCTCAATCGGAAACCGAAACAGAACTCGTATTCAACGATGTTTTTGACAATGTAATAGGTGTAAATGCCGAAGTAGGTCTTGGAGGAACCGGTGTTTTTGGCCGGGTGGCTGCAAATGGAAGAGAAAATGGCATTGATTCCGTCCCTTCCTGTGTTACGCTAACTCTTGCCCATCTCAACGCACCCGAAATTTTTCCGGTAAAGATTACAATTGATTTCGGCAGCGGATGCTTGGGTAAAGATGGCCATACCCGCTCCGGCAAAATTATCACCACTTACGGCGGTCGTCTTACTGTTCCCGGCAAATCGGCTACTACCACCTTTAATAACTTTACAATAGATAGCATTTTGGTGCAGGGCACGTATACCATAACCAATACAACCGTTGGCAGCAGCCAGCGCCAGTTCACCATTGATATTATAGATGCAAAGCTGACCAAACCGGGTGGAAACTACTCGCAGTGGACAAGTCAAAGGGTAATCAGCCAGGTAGAGGGAAATGGTACACCTGACCTTGCAATTGACGATGCATTCACGATTGCGGGCTTTTCCCATGGCAAAGTGGAAAATGGTAGCGACCTTTTTGCCTGGCATTCTGAAATTGTAGAACCTTTACGGAAGAGGTTCGCCTGTCACTGGATCTCAAAAGGTGTTTTACAGGTATGGAGAGAGACATTGGCCAGCAACTCGCCATGGGCAGCTAGTTTAAATTATGGTGATGGCACCTGCGACTTTCTGGCCTCGCTGACCATTAATGGCACAACCAGGCCCATAATGCTGCCCCACTAAAATTTTATTCACAATAAAAATTTTTATAAATTTTATATTCCAAAAAAGTATTTACCTTTAAACCAGTTTTCATAGGGTACGGATTAAAAACGGGCCAGGGTTTCTACCCAGGCCCTAATTATTTTAGGCCTTCACTATACATATTCTATCTTTCTGCATATATAACCTTCTTTCTGCAAATGCGCTAACACCTTTGGCAAAACAAATTGCAAATGGGGAAATGCTTTTTCGCTGTCATGAAAAACAACAATAGACCCTTCGCTAAAGTTGTCAAGAACGTTTTGTAAACATTCTTCCTTTGTAATGCTTTGATCGAAGTCTGCACTCAAAACATCCCACATAATTACCTTGACATTATTATGATTCAAAGCCATTGAAATTTGCTTTGCTTGTTTGGATTTAATTCTGCCATAAGGCGGCCGAAATAAATTTGTTTCAATCAATGCCGCAGCTTGTGTTACATCTTCCAAATATTTTTTTTCGTCAGTCTTCCATCCATTGAGGTGATGATAAGTGTGATTGCCAACAGCATGTCCTTCTTCAAGTATTTGCTGATAGATTTTAGGGTGTTGATGTACATTATTCCCAATACAAAAAAAGCTGGCCTTTGCTCCGTATTGTCGCAATTGTTCCAATACCCACGGTGTAATGGCGGGATGCGGTCCATCATCAAACGTGAGATAAATTTCTTTTTCAGTAGTATCAATATTCCATACATAAGAAGAAAAAAGCTGTTTGGCGATCCACGGCGTTTTGATAAAATACTTGTGCATACAGTAGCTGCTAAGGTACCGATATGGATGTACATCAAAGCTTCGGGCTATTAGCTATTAGCCGGGAGCTACAACACCTACAGCACCGTGTCTTCTCTAATCTTAAAGCTAAAAGCTCACAGCTTTCTTCTCCCTTCGTACTTTTGCGCCATGGAAAAGAAAGTTCGGGTACGTTTTGCTCCAAGTCCCACAGGCGGTTTGCATTTAGGCGGTGTTCGCACAGTGTTGTACAATTATTTATTTGCCAAACAACATGGCGGCGATTTTATTTTACGTATAGAAGATACAGATCAAAGCCGGTATGTTGCCGGCGCGGAAGCATATATTTTTGAAACACTAAAGTGGTGTGGCCTGCAACCCGACGAAAGCCCCGTACATGGCGGCAGTGTTGGGCCTTACCGTCAAAGCGAACGAAAAGCGTTGTATAGAAAGTATGCAGAGGAATTAGTACAAAAAGGTGTAGCCTATTATGCTTTTGACACAGCGCATGAACTGGATGAAATGCGCAACCGCCTGCGCACAGAAACAAATCCCAATCCGCAGTACGACCATACAGTACGTATGCAAATGCGCAATTCGCTTTCTTTATCAGGCGAAGAAACAAACACATTGTTGCAACAAAATACGCCGCATGTTATTCGTATTAAAATGCCTGAAGGCGAAACAGTTTCTTTCACGGACATAATTCGCGGTGAGGTAAGTTTTGATACGTCGATTGTAGATGATAAAGTACTATTAAAGGCCGATGGCATGCCCACCTATCATTTGGCTGTTGTGGTAGATGATCATTTAATGCAAGTATCGCATGCCTTTCGTGGTGAAGAATGGTTGCCCAGTGCACCTGTGCATATTCTGCTGTGGCGTTATTTATTTGGTGAAGAAAACATGCCGCAATGGGCACACCTGCCACTGATATTAGGGCCAAGCGGAAAGCTAAGCAAACGTGATGGTGCTAAATATGGCTTCCCGGTTTTTGCTATGAATTGGCAAGACCCCAAAACCGGAGAAACTACAGAAGGCTTTAGAGAAAGAGGCTTTTTGCCCGAAGCTTTCATTAATATGCTAGCGATGTTAGGCTGGAACGATGGTACCGAACAGGAAATTTTTTCTTTGGATGAATTAATACAAAAATTCTCCATTGAAAAAGTACATAAGGGCGGAGCCAAATTTGATTTTGAAAAAGCCAAATGGTTCAATCATGAATGGATAAAGAAGGCACAAGTTTCAAGCTACAAGGAACAAGTAAAAAAGACCTTTGAAAGCAACGGATTATCCATTGGTGACGGCAGCTATTTTGAAAAAGTATTGGACCTGGTAAAAGAACGCTGCACCTTGCTGAGCGATTTCTGGCCGCAGGCGTACTTCTTTTTCAAAGCACCCAAAGAAATAGATACCACACCTATTAAAGCCAAATGGAACGATGATAAATCCGCTTTCTTTAAAACGTTTGCAAAAACTCTCCCTAGCATTACGGATTGGAATGCTGCCTCTATTGAGAGCTTATTTAAGCAACTGGCAGAACAGGCTTCTATCAAAGCCGGTGAGTTGCAATTGCCTTTGCGCCTGATGTTGGTAGGCGGAAAATTCGGTCCAACGGTATTTGATATTGCCGCACTTTTAGGAAAAAATGAAACGGTGGACAGAATTTATTTTGCGCTGGAAGAATTTGACAAGCGATAAAATACTATAAGATATTTCTGACAAAAGCAGGGACTCATCCCTGCTTTTCTATTACATCCATTAGTGCCGCCAGCGTAGTGGCGCCGGCACGTTCAATCAATTGCATATCTTCTTGCGCTAAATGAACCAAGCCATTAGTATTACCAGCTACATGCTCTTTTGTCCTGATGCCGGGGATCACCGTTGCTACTTCCTTATAACTTAAAATATAACTCAGCGCTAATTGCGTTTTCGAGATGTTGTATTTGTTGCACAAAGTCCATACTGGTTCTAATGCTTTTGCGGATGCAGCAATGATTTCCGGTGTAAGGCGGTTGTATCTATGGTCGGTAGCGGCAAATTTGGTTTCGGTAGTAAACTTACCGGTAAGCAGTCCAAATTGCAATGGCATGCGAACAATAATGCCATGGCCCTTTTCAGCTGCTTGCTTTATCACGCCAAGCCCCCGCTGATTTATGATATTGAGTACAATTTGAAAGCCGCTTCCTAAATGATGTTTCATAAAATAGTCCGCTTCGGGTTGCGGTGCAAATGTGTTTAGCGAAATTCCCCAATAACGAATCTTTCCGTGCTGTTGCAGTACTTGCATTGCCTCAATGCACTCGCCTTGTTGTAAATGCTGCAAACGGGCTGTGTGCAGTTGGTAATAATCAATCACATTCCGCTTCAATCGCTTGAGGCTTTGTTCACACGCCTTGATGATGTAATCCTTTGAATAGTCAAAAGTGAATTCGTTATTGCGGGCTACATTGCCCACCTTCGTTGCAATGATGATATTTTTATTATGAATGGTTTCACCAAGCAATGTTTCCGAGTGGCCTAGTCCATAAATATCTGCTGTATCAAAAAAGTTGATGCCGGCATCCAGTGCTGCATAAATGGCTTCTTTTGAAACAGCGTCGTCTGCTGGGCCCCAGCCAATAGCCGTATTTCCAATCATGGCATCGCTGCCAATAGCCCAGGTGCCAAAGCCTACTTCACTTACCATTAAATCCGTTATTCCAAATTTTCTGTATTGCATGTGTTGAAGTTACTATAGACATTTGTATCATAACAGGTTTCATCCATCTAATATGCAAAGCATTTTATGAAAAAAACGAACCGCCTTATATTGCTGCTTACCTTTGTAAAATTGGTGCTTCCATTTTTGTTGCAAAGCAGTTATTACGAACCGCACCGCGATGAGTTTTTGTATCTCTCAGAAGGACAACACATGGCATGGGGTTATATGGAAGTACCACCGTTGTTATCAGTGTTTGCCTGGCTTACGCATGTTTTGGGAGGCGGCCTGTTTTGGATCAAATTCTGGCCTTCATTATTTGGTGCGCTTACATTTATAATAACCGCTAAAATCATCGTTTCATTGGGTGGTAAAGCTTTTGCCTTGCTGCTTGCTTTTCTACCGTTTGTGCTTGGTGTATACCTGCGCCTGCATTTTTTGTTTCAACCCAATTTTTTAGAAGTATTGTTTTGGACGCTGATGGCTTATAGCATTGTTCGATACATTCAAACCAACCAAAACAAATGGCTGTATGTTTTTGGTGTTAGCATTGGATTAGGAATGCTTAGCAAATATTCTGTGGCATTTTTTGTAATCAGTCTTTTGCCTGGACTGCTACTCACCGGGCAGCGGAAAATTTTTGCCAATAAACATCTTTACATAGCCGCAACTATTGCGCTGCTCATTTTCCTGCCAACTTTTTTATGGGAATACCATCATCATTTTCCGGTGATCACACACATGCGTGAGCTAAGGCAAACGCAATTGCAATACGTAAGTCCAATTGGTTTTTTAGTTGACCAGTTGCTCATGAACCTGCCTTGCGTTTTTATTTGGCTGGCGGGTTTGTATTTCGTGGAATTTAGTTACAAAGGGAAATCGTACAGATCTTTTGCCTGGGCTTATGTATTTGTCATTTTGCTATTGCTGATTTTTAAAGGGAAGAATTATTATTCGCTTGGTGTGTATCCCGTACTCTTTGCTTTTGGTGCTTATCACCTGGAACAATTTGTGCAAAACCGTTCCAAGGTTTGGCGCTATGTTTTGGTGTTTATTCCATTACTCATTGGGCTTCCGCTTATTCCTTTAACGCTTCCTGTGGCCAGGCCACAAGTGTTAGCTGCTTACTTTGAAAAAATAGGTGCAGAAAAAAGCGGGGCTTTAAAATGGGAAGATCTGCAGCATCATCCATTACCACAAGATTTTGCTGACATGCTTAGTTGGGAAGAAGTTACGCAAAAAGTGGCCAAAGCCTATGCCCAATTGAATGATAATGAAAAAAAAGAAACAGTCATTTTTTGCGACAACTATGGACTGACAGGCGCAGTGGATTTTTACCGTAAAAAATACCAACTGCCCGAACCCTACAGCGACAATGGCAGCTTTTTGTATTGGATACCACAACCGCTACATGTTAGCAATATCATTGTAGTTACCCCTGATACGCAGGAAATGCAGCACGATTTTGTAAAAGAATTTCAAAGTGCGCAGGTCATTGATAGCATTACCAATCCGTATGCAAGAGAGAAAGGCAGTTTGATCATTTTGTTCAAAGGCGCCAATGAAAAATTCAATCAATACCTGCAACAGCAATTAAACAGAAAGGTGGCAACCTTGAAGAATCATGCATCTTCTTCGCAATAAGAACGCATTACTTAATTTTGAGGCCTTACAAATACGATTGCATGCAAAAAAAGATCAATCGGCCTATAAGGATTTTAGTGGCTAAAGTTGGATTAGACGGGCACGACCGCGGCGCTAAAGTAATTGCTACCGCCTTGCGTGATGCCGGCATGGAAGTGATTTACACCGGCCTTCGGCAAACACCTGAAATGGTAGTCAATGCAGCCTTGCAGGAAGATGTGGATGCTATCGGTATTAGCATTTTGTCCGGCGCCCACATGACAGTTTTTCCGAAAGTAGCAGCACTGATGAAAGAAAAAGAAATGAATGATGTACTGCTCACCGGCGGCGGCATCATTCCGGATGATGACATGCAGCAGCTGCAAGCGCAAGGCGTGGGAAAACTGTTTGCCCCGGCAACACCAACTACTGACATTGCAGATTATATTACCACCTGGGTTCAGGACCATCGTTCATTTTAATCAATTGATTTATGTACACAACATTATTGACTTCATTAGAGAATGGAATTTTTACTGTCACTATCAATCGACCTGATAAATTAAATGCGTTGAACAAGGATGTGTTCAATGACCTGGACGCACTGCTAAAAGAAATTGAAAGTAACAAGCAAATTAAAGTTGTAATTATAACAGGTGCGGGGCAAAAAGCTTTTGTAGCAGGTGCCGATATCAGCGAGTTTACGGGATTAAGTGCAGTAGAAGGAATGAATCTTGCCCGCAAAGGCCAGGAAATATTTTTTAGAATTGAGAATTGCAGCAAGCCTATTGTAGCTGCCGTTAATGGTTTTGCATTGGGCGGAGGATGTGAACTGGCAATGGCTTGTCATTTCAGAATAGCAAGCGAAAATGCCAAATTTGGACAGCCTGAAGTTAATCTTGGGCTGATACCCGGCTATGGCGGCACACAAAGATTAACACAGTTGATCGGTAAAGGAAGAGCATTAGAACTGTTAATGACTGGCAACATGATCGATGCCAGCATTGCATTGGAATACGGATTGGTAAATCATGTAGTGCCGCAGGATGATCTGTTGCCCAAAGCAAAAATGATTTTGGAGCAAATTTGCAGCAAAGCGCCTTTGGCCGTTAGCCGTTGCATTGCCGCAGCAAACGCCGTTTGGGGCCAGGAGAATGGATATGATGTGGAAATAGAAGCATTTGGAGAATGCTTTAATACAGAAGATATGAAAGAAGGTGCGACCGCCTTTTTAGAAAAACGAAAGCCGAAGTTTACAGGTAAATAATCTACTCTTCCTTCAAATCCCACTGGGCGGTACTGTGATGTGAAACAAGTTGCCAGGCTTTGTTTTGATAAGCATATACGCGGATATATCGCACAGCATAACCTAAAACTTTATCTGGTTCTTTCACCTTAACGGTCAAGGTGCCGGTAATTAAAGCAATATTGTGATGCAGCTCAACAACAGTAGAATCATGTTCTCTGGAGAGATAAGGATTTGTTCGGTGTAAAATACCATTGATCCATGTAGCTTTAGTATCCGTTTGTCCCGTTGCATGTTGAAAGAAAAAATCAGCAGCATAATGTTTGTTCAAAACAGTAGCCTGCTTTTTAACTACGGCATGATCTAACAGCCGGTTAATAGAATCAACATCTCTTTTTATTCTGGCTGTATCTCTTTGCGCCATGGCGCAGTGGCAGCTTAGGCAAAATATAGCAAGGATAAAAAATTTCACGTTTAAATATAGCGCTATTTCATAGCATCATTCTGCGGAAAAACACGAATCGTTTTGACAAATCGGCCCATGTAATATTTAGTCAAAGGTGTTATTGTTACACTCATTGCCTTGCCCGATGTTGAGTGAATGAAACGGAGTGTATCTGAGTTAGAAACTACTATCCCCATGTGCCCCACAAATTTTTCCTGCGGGTTGGTGCCGGTAAATAAAATGATATCACCGCGTTTTGCACCGGCTACCGGCACTTCTTTTCCTACACCGGTAAAATCAATGGACGAACGGGGTACACTGATGCCAAAATGATTAAACACATAGGTAATAAAACCGGAACAATCGAAACCTACTTTGGGGTTGGTGGAAGCGTACACGTAAGGCGTACCGATTAAGGTTTCTGCAAAGTTTACCAGTTCATCGGGGTTAACATTTTTTGTATCTACACCGCGGGATGGAATTAATGCAATCGTGTCATTATTCTTTGTTTGATCCACTTTAAAACTATCTATCACCAGGCTGTCTACATTCATTCCGCTGTCACTTTTTGCCAGCATGCTATCCCTGT
This sequence comes from Flavisolibacter sp., assembly GCA_051955075.1. Classification (GTDB taxonomy): domain Bacteria; phylum Bacteroidota; class Bacteroidia; order Chitinophagales; family Chitinophagaceae; genus Flavisolibacter. The sequence continues at coordinate 11,521 of JBQCHB010000573.1, read as the reverse complement.
TAACCAGCGTATCTACCAATCCTTCATCACTGCCTGGAGGATGCCAGTTGCAACCGGCTATTACAACTGCATACAAAAAAATAATTGCACATAAATTCCCCATTCCTACATTCCATCAAAAACAAAACCAGTCTTGCTTCTCTCTGTATCTTTGCTGCGCAAAAAAAATTATTACATGGAATATCGCATAGAAAAAGATACGATGGGCGAGGTAAAAGTGCCTGCCAACGCTTTTTACGGCGCACAAACCCAGCGCAGCATTGACAATTTTAAAATTGCTCAGGATATCAATAAAATGCCGAAGGAGATCATTCGTGCATTTGCTTATCTGAAGAAAGCAGCCGCCATCACTAACTATGAAGCAGGTGTGTTGCCTAAAGAAAAAATGGAACTTATCGCCAAAGTATGCGATGAGATTTTAGAAGGAAAGCTCGACGAATATTTTCCGCTTGTAGTATGGCAAACAGGTAGTGGTACGCAAAGTAATATGAATGTGAACGAGGTGGTTGCTTACCGGGCACATGTATTGAACGGCGGCCAGCTAACCGATAAAGAAAAAGAGCTGCACCCCAATGATGATGTCAACAAATCGCAGTCATCGAATGATACTTTTCCGACAGCAATGCACATTGCAGCCTATAAAATGCTGGCAGAAACAACCATTCCCGGTATTGAAAAGTTGCGCAATACGCTGGAAGAGAAAAGCAGGCAGTTCATGAACGTGGTAAAGATAGGCCGTACGCATTTTATGGATGCTACACCACTTACCTTGGGACAGGAATTTAGCGGCTATGTTTCGCAGTTAGAGCACGGACTAAAAGCGATTAAAAATACGCTAGCACATTTGTCGGAATTGGCTTTGGGCGGAACAGCCGTGGGAACCGGCATTAATACACCATCCAATTATTCTGAGAATGTAGCGAAGCATATTGCGCAACTAACCGGTCTTCCTTTTGTTACCGCCGAAAATAAATTTGAAGCTTTAGCTGCGCATGATGCTATTGTAGAAGCACATGGTGCATTGAAAACAGTAGCTGTTAGTTTAATGAAAATTGCCAACGATATCCGCATGTTATCATCCGGTCCACGGAGCGGTATTGGAGAGATTTTTATTCCGGATAACGAGCCAGGCTCTTCTATCATGCCCGGTAAAGTGAATCCTACACAGTGCGAAGCGCTGACCATGATTGCAGCACAGGTCTTGGGCAATGATGTAGCCATTAACATTGGCGGATCGATGGGTCATTTTGAATTAAATGTGTTCAAACCTGTAATGATCTACAACTTTTTACACAGTGCAAGACTGATAGGCGATGGTTGCGTAAGCTTTAATGATAAATGTGCAGTGGGTATTGAACCTATCGAAGCCAACATCAAAAAACACGTGGATAATTCTTTGATGCTTGTTACTGCACTCAATACAAAAATTGGTTATTACAAAGCTGCGGAAATTGCACAGAAGGCGCATAAAGAAGGAACCACCTTAAAAGAAATGGCTGTGAAATTGGGCTATGTAACGCCGGAACAATTTGATGAATGGGTGATCCCTGCTAATATGGTTGGCGACCTTTCAAAAGGTTAAGTATATGGAGGAGAGAAGCAGTTGAAAGAGAATTTCTCTTTTTGCGCTTCTCTCTTTTTCTCCTCGCTTCCTAATACTCATCTTTCAATAGATCCGGTCTTCTTTTTTGTGTTCGTTCAAGGGCTTGTTCCTGTCGCCATTCTTCTACTTTTTTGGGATCACCGCTTAACAATACATCAGGTACTTTCCAACCCTTAAAATCTGCGGGGCGGGTATAAACAGGAGGCGCTAATAAATTGTCCTGGAAAGAATCGGTGAGTGCTGAAGTTTCATCATTCAATACACCGGGTAATAATCTTCCTACAGCATCCACTAAAACAGCCGCTGCTAATTCGCCACCGCTTAACACATAGTCACCAATAGAAATTTCTTTGGTTACATAATGTTCTCTTATCCGTTCATCAATGCCTTTGTAATGGCCACAAATGAAGAGCAGGTTTTCTTTCAGTGAAAGTTGGTTTGCCATTTTTTGATTGAGCGTTTCTCCATCCGGCGTGAGATAAATTATTTCGTCAAAACTTCTTTCTTTTTGTAACTGCTCAATAGCATTAGCAAGGGGTTCGCACATCATCACCATGCCGGCACCTGCACCATACTGGTAATCATCAACCTGTCCATATTCATTCACAGCCCATTGCCTCAAATTATGAATTTGCACTTTCAGCAAGCCTTTATTTTGTGCCCGTTTCATGATGGAATGGGAGAGAGGGCTTTCTAATAATTCAGGCAATACAGTGATGATATCAATATGCATGGCACAAAGATAGAAGGTACCATCATAAACAAATTCTATAACAGTTCTTCCGTTGCTTAAAAAAAGTGCTTCATTCTTTTATGAATGAAGCACTAACTGAAACGAAAACCAACGAAACACTAATTTTCCTCACGCATTTTTCTTTCGATGCCCTTTACATGAACGGCAAACAACAATCCTGCAGTTAGCATAGCTACTGCAGATAGATAAGCAATAAAAAATCCATAGTTGGAAATTGATAAAGGCGTATAAGCCGGACGTAACTTGCCTGGCCGTGCAAAAGGCGGTTTTTCACCACCACCTGTTGCCGCCTCTGACTTAACATATTCTATAATGCTTTTGATATTGTCTGCGGTCAGGTCGGGATGATCGGGCATGGGAATCTTGTTGAACTTTTCAAACAGAGCCACAGCCTTTTCATCGCCGCTCTTAATTACGGTTTGAGACGAGTGTACAAACTTGATGATCCAGTCAATCGAATGCCGTTGATCTACGCCAGCCAGTGCAGGGCCAGTAACTATTTTGTTTACGTTATGACAACCTGCGCAACGTGTAGAAAAAATAGCTTTACCCTCCTCTACAGGCGGTGCAGCCATTGCATATATTGACGTGAGAAAAACAAGAGAGAACGAAATGATCTTTGCTTTCATTTTAAATATTTTTTGATGTTCATTTCTAAGGCAAAACTTGAAAAAGAAAAACTAAAAAAGACTTACAAACAACAGCAGTGCAGGTGATTTTTGTCAACCCTTATTTTTTATACTCATCCTTTAGTCTTTTTATATCACGCAAAAGATTCTTTACTTCGTCCTCGCTGGTACCGCTGTAAAAACCACGAATTCTTTTTTGCTTATCTACCAGCACCAGCATTTCACTGTGTATGAAATCATCGGGGCCGCCATCACCGTCGGTAGCTACTACCAGAAAATTTTTGCGGGCCAGCTTGTAAATCTGTTTTTTATCGCCGGTAATCAATTGCCAGTTTTTTTGGATGTTCATTCGCAAAGCATAGCTTTCCAATTGCGCTACAGAATCTCTTTCTGGATCAACTGTAAAGGAGTTGATTAAAAGTTCGCTATCATCACCAAACAATTGTTGAACATTTTTCAGGTTACGTACCATTTTAGGACAAATGCTTGGGCAATGTGTAAAAAAGAAATTGTTTACGGTTATTTTTCCTTCCCAATCCTGCAAAGAAGTTGTGGCGCCGTACTGATTTACCAATTTGAAATCACTAATGGTATGATTATTCACGCCCAATACAGGCAGCTTTGTAAAGCCATGTTCGTACCATTTTACTACTGCAAAAACACACATGGGCAACAGCACTACGGCGGCCACAAAAAACCATATACTATACTTCTTTGACATCAGGGTTTAGCAATCGTTAGCGTTTTATTGTCTGGTGTTATAGTGTTCGTTGTTGTATTCACAGCGCTTGTTTGCACCGGCACAGGATTATCCGGCGTAAATCGTGGTGCGCCGGGGCCGGGATTTTTGGTAGCATCCAAAAAGGCAGGTACATAAGCTACTACCAATATCACCGCCATGGTTACCAGCCAGGGTTTAAAACTGTCAAACAACGGAATACGTTTTTCATTGTGTAATGGCTCGCTGTCGGGCAGTTCGAGTAAGGCATCCTCCGTACGTTTTTTAAACATCGTTCCAAAGAAGACGACCAGGAATAACATGCCTGCAATGAACATGATGATGCCACCTAATAAGGCAAGTAAAGTTGTGGGCACCCACTCCGGTGTGAACAACTCGTTTTTAGGATTGAGATATGTCATTCCTAAATTGGTTCTGCGTGGCTCACCCAACAATCCGCCCCAAGACAAACCGGTTGAAAAAATTAATATGCCGATCACCCATAAGTACGGAATGATGACAGCCACTTTAGGCATGAATACGTTTTTGCCTGAGGTTTTAGAGTATAGATATAAACTCATTCCGATGATGGCCAGGAACACAGGTCCGGCTACTGTCATGTGAAAATGACCTGGCAGCCATGCTGTATTATGAATAACACTGTTTAGCTCACTTGAAGCATTGACAATACCAGTAAAACCACCAAAGATGAAAAGGAACAGACCACAGATCATGTAAGCAAATAAGTACCGGTTGTGGTCGAGATAAGGCAACTTGCCAAAGAAGCCAAGCAAACCTTTGGCGCCTCTTTTTTTACCTGCATATTCCAGCGACGCAGCCAGCGTAAATGCGGTGATGAAACTGGGTATCATAACGCCGAACGTGAGTAAGCTTTGAAATATTTTAACGCCTTTTGTAATGGAAGGATCGGAGAATTGGTGGTGCACACCTACAGGAACCGAGAATAACAAGAAGCCAAACAATGCTATACGTCCCGCAAGGTCTGAGAATAATTTGCCGCCGGCCAGCTTTGGCATGAAATTGTAAAACATGATGTAAGCAGGCAACAACCAGAAATAAACCAGCGCATGTCCAAAGAACCAGAATAATGTGCGAGACAATGTCACGTTCACCGTTGGCTTCCAGCCCATAGCCCATGGCAGCAACAGCACTAACACTTCGTAAGCAACAGCAAGCGTACACACAAACCAAATGATAAAATTGATCAACGTGCCTAACACGGCCAATGGCGTTTTGGTATCAGGATTTTCCTTCCTCCATTGCACATACATTCTTGACCAGTCAAACAAAGGAATCCACGAGCCTACAATTAAAAGCGCTGTTCCCAGGTAAAACAATGGATGTCCTTTCAGTGGTGGATAGAAAGTATAAAGCACAGAAGCTTTGCCCGATAACATGGCCCATGCAGCCATTAATGTGCCGACGGTCATCAGCCAAAAGCTAAGCCAGGCCAGCTTTTTATTGGGTTCTTTTTTTAAGAAAAAGGTCATAGTGGCATGACCAAAAGCGACAGCAAAAAATGTGGTGAGCACAATGGCGTTGATAACACCATGTAAGGTGAGTCCCTGGTAATAATTCAGCTTGGCGAATGCGGGTTGTTGCAATACGCCTGCACGATAAATTACCTGCATCAGTCCATGATAAATACCGATAGACAAAAGAGCCAGTGGAATGCCAAGCTCCCAGTAAATAACTCTCTTTAATGATTTTGAAAGGTTCATGCCCCCTGTCCCCCTGAAGGGGGAACTTAGGTCAATGTTTTCTTTATTCTGTACAGCCATTGTTTATGTTTTGAAGATTTTCTTTTTGTTTAATAGATTCATACAGTATAGGTGTGCTCCGATAGCTATCGGAGCAACAGAAGTTTTATAGTAGTACTTCACTTAAGTACATCATTCATCAACTTTGCGCTAAAGAGCTAATTGTAATAAGTAAAACCTCTCTGGCCTAAGTCTCCCCTTTAGGGGGACAGGGGGAGGTCATTCACAATCACTTCTGCCTGCATATTTTGGTGGCCTACCCCACAATATTCATGGCAGGTTATTTTATATACACCGGGTTTGTCAAACTTGATGGTTTGCTTGTTGATATTGCCGTACACGGCCATCATGTTCACATTTTTTTCGGCTATGTTAAAACCATGCACCACGTCTTTTGAGGTAACGAAAAAATCAACCTCGCTGCCGGTGGGTATGTAGATCTGTGCCGGTTGAAACTGCCACATTTGCGCTACTGCAAATACCTGGTAGGTTTTATCGTCCAGTTTCGTCACCCTAGGCTCCGTGTAGGCTTTGTCGAAAGGAACACACTCGGGCAGATCGTTGTATTTGCTTCTGCCATAGAGCATCGAAAAAATAAACAGTGAAAGTGTTGCGCCGGAAATAAGAAGAACTTTTTTTTCAAATTTATCTAATGCCATAAACTCAATTTTAAGCTCGGTGAAGCATGAGGAAATAAATACCAAACCAAATAGCTGCACCCAGAATGATAAGCAGGATGAAAAAAGCAATGGCGCCTTTGGGCTTGAAGGACTGATCGAACTCTGATTCAGTCATGTGCGCCTGAGTTTTAGGTTGTATCAACCCGGTTGTTTCCATTTCGAAAATTTTGTGAAGACAAAAGTATTTGCAGGCTCATCGCTTGCAGATGATGTTAAAACATAAGGAGCATGATTTTTGTCAGGAAAGGAACTTTCTGTTTAGAGTTTGAAGTTTTGATGTCTGAAGTTCTGAAAGCACAAAGAGAACTTCATGGCGGTATCATGTCAATAGGAAAGACAGTTTAATAAAGCTAATTGCTAATGAAAAAATTATGACCTAAGCAATTACAAACCTTAAACTAAAAACTACAAACCTATAATTGAACTACCTGGTAAGTGATGTAGTTATGGCTTCCTTTCTTTTGTGTGTATGCAATAAGCGAAGTGTTTTCATTGATAGCTGTAACCACCGGGTAAGTTGCAGTTTCAGCATCGGTAGTAATGAGCCCTTTGCTTTCCGCAATTCCGTCAGCAGTTCTTTTTTGCACGCCAATTTTTTTATTGAGCTTATTGCCGGCTGTTGTGGTTTCGTCCCACACCACCACTAACTCGCCGTTTTGCAATGCTGCCATTTGCGGATGCGAACCTAAAGCACTAATGCTATCATGCATCATAAAGCTGTTTCCATTATTGGTTGATTTGGTGTAAAAGCAACCTGCATTTTTTCCACCGGTGAACCATGCAAAGTGCAGCCCGTTTTTATTTTCCGTCATGGCGGGGCCAGTGTGCGGGCAACCACTGATGACCCAGTTGTCGTTACTGATTCTTTGAGGTTGCGAAAATATTTTTCCGCCATCATTTGAAACAATGTGCACCATGTCGCGAATGCTATCCTGGATAATGCCGCGATACAAAGCATGAATACCACCTTTGCTATCTACAAATAAATCGGTGCGGCAACACTGGCAGCAAGGCTGGCTGATCAACCTGTCGTGCTGAAAACCATTTTTACCTTCAGTGCTTGCAAAATAAAGTGCCGAACCTTCCTTGGTTGTTGTCTTGCGATTGTCTAACCAAATAATTCCGGCTTCGCCATTGGGCAGCAGCGCTACGTCGTAATAACGCTGGTCAAAACTTGTCGTATCATTAACCAAAGTTTTGGGTTTGCTCCATGTTTTTCCCTCATCAAAAGATTGTGCATAAAAAACCAATCCAGAATATTTGTTTTTAGGATTGGGATTAGCAGCGCCCCACAGTGCTATAATTTCTCCAGATGGCTTGAAAATGATTTTGGGAAGGTTTTCAGAATGTGGTTCAATATTATTGCTTGAAGGAATAACGGTTGCAGCATCAAACGATTTGCCTCCATCTTTGGAAATGGCGTAGCAAAAAACAGTAGCAGCGTCATTGATCGTTCGCACCCAACTTAAGACCACGTTGCCCTTTGTGTCTTTTGTAAGATAAGGACATTGGCCAGGCAACGAATCAGGTTGAACAGTTTGAGCAGCCTTGATATAAGAAGTGTTTTGGTCATTTTTGCAAGACAAAAAAAGTAAGCTTGTAAAAAAGATCATTATAGCGAGATGTTTCATTGCTATTTCTTTTTGATCAGGTTAGCAAAATCGTAGGATATGCCTAAATTAAAATTTCTTGGTTCTGCCAGGGTGTAGCTATAACCGGAACCGCTTTTAGTAGAAATGTAAGAATAATAGTTGTCTGTAACATTCATTATGTTCAGCCATACTTCAAAAGCTTTAAACTGATAACCGGTGCGAAGATTCAATACATTGTAACCATCGTATTTCGCTGTGTTTTTGGGATCCATATAATAGCTGCCAATCTTTTGCCATTCGGCGCCAATACGCCATCCTTTAGCAAACGTAGGTTTGTACCATACTTCGACATTGTGCATCCAGCGGGGTGCGTTGTTCATTTGATTGCCGTTGTAGCTATTGCCTTTTTCTACAAAGTTTACAAAACGGTGTTCGCTATAAGCACCACTGATTCTTACACTCACATCTTTTATTGGATTGGCATTCACGCCAAACTCTATTCCTTTGTGTGATGTTTTACCGGCATTGCGATTTTCTGAAGAGCCATCATCTAACTTAACAGAAATAATTTCATTAGTGCCGTTAAGCTGGTATATGCTAAAGTCTGTGCTTAATTTATTTTTGATGATCTGTGCCCATCCGCCCACTTCGTAATTATAAAAAACGGATGGATTTAACTCCGGCACTTTTACACCTGTGTACATTTCGGTAACCTGTGGTGGCACAAAGCCCTGGCTGTAATTAGCGTAAAATCCTGTTTTGGAAGATGCAGAATATGTAAAACCAATCTTCGGACTAACACGGCTGAAGTTATTAAGCGTATCCGGCGAACCACTGAATGAAGAAGGTTTTAAAGCGTTGTTGAAGTTGTAGTGAAACAGATCGTACCGCAGCGAAGCCACCACCCTGATCTTTTCAGCAGGACTAAATTCAAAATTGGCAAAGCCAGCGTAGTTGTTAATGTTGGTTGCATAGTTGGTAAGCATACTGTCGGTAGGCTGATAGCTTTCATATTTTTTTGTAACTGTATCTTTCTTTATGCGTATGTATTGCGCATTGTAGGTTGATGGACTAAGATCTACACTAACGCCGCCAATGAACGAGGCGTTCTTCCATGCAAATTTTTGTTTGTGCTGCGCAATGAAAGCATAGCTTTTGAAGCTGCTTTTATTGATTTCTCCATGTGCCAAATCTTTTTGACCGGCGAAAACGCCATTTACTTTTTTGTAATCGTCTTTAATGCGGTAGTTTGGATTTTGGCCAATTGAATTATCGCGATAGATAATTGTAGCTGTTGTTTTGCTGTTCTCGTTCCAGCTTTGGGTGAGAGTAGAGCGATAACGAAACGCCTCTACTTTGCGATAGGTGAATGTTTGCGGGTTGACAAAAGTTTTTGTGGCAAACATGGTGCTATCAACACCGCTGGGCATATCGCTGTAATAGTTTAGCCAGGTGGCGCTGTTGGATAAAAATGTTTTATTGCTAAAACGATAATCTATTCTTGCAGTACCAATAGCTTTGTGAAAATCGCTGTATTCCATAAAGCTGTTGCGCTTATCGGCATAATAACCGCTCAGTACAAAGCCCCATTTGCCACTTGAAAAACTGCTTTGCAATTCACTTCTTTTATAACCAATATTATTCCCTTGAAGCGACAATTTAAAGACAGGAATAGCAGTAGGCGCAAGGGTAATAAAGTTCACCACACCGCCAATGGCTTCGCTGCCGTACAAAGAAGATGAAGGCCCTTTAATGACTTCAATAGTTTTAGTGGCGGCCATATTCATTTCCAGCAAAGCATTATGGTTAAATAAACCTGTTGTGCGAACCGGAATGCCATCTTCCAAATACAAAAACAAACTTTTGGTGGTCATGGGTTGGCGAATGCTCATTTGGTGTTGCTCGTTGCCAAGATTTACCATATTTACGCCGCTTACTTTGTTCAGTATTTGATCAACCGTTACAGGCTTTGCATCCTGAATGGTTTTTGTGTTGAGCAATGCAATGGCAATAGGCGCTTGTGAACGCTTCACTGCTTCGCCCCGATTGGCTGAAATAACAACTTCGTTTAAAATGGAAGCAGATGGTGTGAGGTAAACCATTTCATCACCAACAGCTATTTCCTGTGGCTTATAACCAATAAATGAAACGGTGAGTTTGCTGCAGTCTTTGCAGTGTATTTCAAATTCGCCGGCAGCATTGGTGGTACAGCCGCAATTGCAACCTGCATCCGTACAATGTATAGAAGCGCCTTGCACGGGTTCTTTGGTTACGGCATCAATAATTTTTCCTTTGGCTATGGTTTGTGCCTGGCTAATAAAACCGATCAGTGAAAGCAATAGAATAATAGCCAGTCTGTAAACAGTTGACATTTGTAAAGAGTTTATTGTAATTGGGAGTAGCACATCTTTGTTCCAACGATCCGCAATTCATTGGAAGCTTGTAATTGTTGATCTATACGATTAGATGAAAGCGGGAGGATGAAATATAGAGGACAAATGTGCCGATGACTTTAATAGGAGAAGTTCGCTATTGAACCTCGTTTTTTCTTCCGGCAGATTAGTAATAGATAGAATTTGAATTTCGTGAGTGAATAAAACATCACTCATTTTTATATTGCTGCCCGTGTTTGAGTTAGATGAATTTTGCTTTTCTTCTTCAGCCAGTTTTTTCATCAATTGGCATTTGCCATTGCAATGAAGCATGGGTCTTGACTTATTCTCACAGAGATTTTTAGCAATGTATTCCTGGTTAATGGTGTATTCAGCCATGATCACCCATTTACTAAAGGCCTGGAACAACAACAAAAGAATCAATATGGAACCTGCTAACAATTTCATTCAGGATGCAAATATCTATAGTTTCAAATTGTGTGCCCCGTAGCAATGCTCATATTGCTGCATGATTTTAATCAATGGGTGAGATACTACAGAAAAATGACAATAATCATGTTTTTCCTTGATGCGGGACGGTCGAAGGCTTTAGGTTTTTAAGCAATTTTGCAAACATGTTCTCCGATATCAAAGTTTATTTCTCAAAAGAAATGCAGCCTGCTATAGGCATACAATCTTTGCAGGCCACTTTGGTGCGTTTCTCTTTTTTCAACTTATTGCTGGTATCATTGATAGGCCTGCTCATGCGCAGCTTTTCTTTTTTCAATTCTTTTCCAGTAGAGTATAAAAATGTTTTGCATGGCCATTCGCATTTTGCTTTTGGCGGATGGGTCATGCCTGTATTGCTTGTACTATTTTTAAAATCATTCCCCGAGGTGGCAGAAAAAGTTTCCTTTCGCCACTGTAGAAACATTGTCGTGTTAATGCTGGCCTCGGCTTACGGCATGTTATTAAGTTTTCCGGTTGAAGGTTACAAAGCGGTGAGCATCACCTTTTCTACTTTGTCTATTGCTTCGGGTTACTATATGGCTGTCGTAATTTGGAAGGCTCTGAAAGGAATGGAGCTAAAAACCTCGCACCGTTTTGTTCAATGGGCACTCATTTATTTTGTGATTTCGGCTGTTGGCCCCTTTGCTACCGGTCCTTTAATTGCTATGGGTAAACAGGGTTCATCCATGTATTTTGACGCTATTTATTTCTACCTGCACTTTCAATACAATGGCTTTTTTACCTTTTTAGTATTGGCCGTTTTGTATAAAATGTTGGAAACGAAAAGACCTTCGACGCATGGTAAAAAAGTTTTTCTGTTTTTCAATTCAGCTTGTTTGCCCACGTATGCACTTTCCCTACTTTGGAATGGACCTTCTTTGG
>JBQCHB010000572.1:0-2770 GCA_051955075.1 Flavisolibacter sp. | reverse complement strand
CAAAGGTTGGCCTTGTCCATAGGTTTCCGCATACATTTTAAAACCGCGAATGGTATAATACTTTCCCACGGCTTTATTATTACCATACGGAATGCCTGTTTTGTTTTTGGTAAGTTCAGCGAACTGCTTTTCAAAATCTTCCTGTGCAGAAATAACTTGCGCCGATAGAATAGATAATGTAAGAAAAAGAAGAACTCTCATGGCAGTAAAATTTGTTGTCCAAATATCGAAACATTCTATGAAGTTCTACACTACAGTTTTTTGGGCAAAACCTGTAGTGATTAAAAGGCAACAATAGCAGCTGTGAAGTTTCATACATCCATGGACAACTTATCCCTTTATACAAGCATAGCCACATTTATTTGATATATCAACCGTTCATACATCAATAATGTTAATAAAAACTAAATATGGCCAATTGATTTTCGTTATACGAAATTGGTCGTATATTCGTAAGGAAATTATTTTTTATGGCGGCCAAATACGTTAAACCAACAGAAAGCGAATTAGAAATCCTGAACATTCTTTGGCATAAAGATGTGGCTACTGTTCGTGAGGTGCACGAAGAGCTGGCTAAATCGAAGGATGTTGGGTACACTACCACCCTAAAACTCATGCAGATCATGCACGACAAGGGTTTGGTAAAGAGGGACGAGTCTATGAGGACCCACGTTTATCAACCTGCTGTAAACCGGGAAAAGACCCAAAAACACCTTTTAAATAAAATGATTGATTCTCTCTTCGGAGGATCGTCAACTCAATTAGTTTTGCAGGCACTGGGTAGCGGCGATCAAAAAGTTTCCGCTGAGGAGTTGGAGAAGATTCAGACTCTTATTGACAACCTGAAAAAACAGTAAACCATGGCCAGTTGGAGCCAGTCTCATTTCCTGCAATCGCTGGGATGGGCAACACTTAATAGTTTTTGGCAAATGGCATTATTATGGTGCCTTTTCCTTGCTGCTTCTACATTATTTAAATTAAGTTCTCACAAAAAATACCAGCTTTCTGTTTTCGCCATTATCGCCGGATTTGCCTGGTTTGTGTTAAACTTTATTTTCTTCTACAAAAGCAGTCCCGTTTCCACTATTGCCATTTTTGATCAAACGGTAAGTGAATCCAATAGCCTCTTAAATATATTTCTCATTTCAGCTTCTGTGGCTTATTTGAGTTTGTTAGTTTTTCCTTCTTATAAACTTTTTAAAAACTGGCAGTTTGTTCAGCGCATAAAAAAAGAAGGTTTGCAAAAAGCAGATTTAAACTATCGTCTTTTTGTTCAAAAGATCTCAGGCCACCTGGGCATTGGCAAAAAAGTATTGGTGTATGTTTCAGAAATTGTAAACTCGCCTGTAACAGTTGGCTACATTAAGCCTGTTATTCTTTTGCCCATTGCAGCACTCAATAATTTATCTACACAACAAGTAGAGGCTGTATTGCTGCATGAACTCTCACATATTAAACGTTACGATTACCTGGTAAACTTTATTATCAGCATCATTCACACGGTTCTTTACTTCAATCCTTTTGTAAAGCTTTTTATGAAATCCATTGAAGCAGAGAGAGAAAATTGTTGCGACCAGCTGGTATTACAATTTGGATATGACAAAGTAGGCTATGCTTCTGCCCTGCTTACGCTTGAAAAGATTTCTGCACGAGGACAGGTTTTGGCGATTGCCGCTACGGGAAAAAATTATTTGTTGAACAGGATAGAAAAAATTGTTGGTATGGAAAAGAAAAAGGGTTTTCAAATCAGGCAGTTTGCCGGTGTGCTGGCTGCTCTGTTCTGCATTGTTGCTTTTAATTCTATTTTGATCATTAAAGAAAAAAAGAAGGCGGGCAACTATGCATTTGCTTATAGCAACGTAGGAAATCCATTTGCTTTATTCAGTGCCGAAGATGAAGCATCATCTCCTGCTAATTCTATTACGCCGGTTCCTGTTACGCAAGCAAACCATGTTGCTGTCGTACAAAAGCCCGAAGAAAAATCTGTCGACCATGTTGTTATCGAAAATCAACCAACAGAACCTTTATTGAACGCAGAACAAACTGAAAATAATGATTTTGTTCAGGTAGCGCAGGATGATGTAGATGCTTCATTGACGAAAGAACAAAAAGACCAGGTGGCTTCTACTGTAAAAGCAACTAAAAAAGTAATGACCAACCTGCAATGGAAAGAAATTGAAACACAAATTGCAGACGCTATGACTAAAAGAGAAAAAGCCATAGCCAAACAAGAGTTCAAACAAGAAGTAGATAACCTGAACTGGAAAAACATAGAACAAAATTTAAAAGCACAGTACAACGAGGTAGACTGGAATAAGATCAACACTAATATTTCCAGTGCGTTGACTGTAATTACACTCGATAGTATTCAAACCAGCTACAATTTAATTCTGAGCCAATTGGAAAAAACAGAGATGGAAATTGCAAAAGCAAAAGCCTCTTCTTCCTGTTCTCCAATGCCTGATGCTTCTGTAGATGAAATCAGGAAAGCAAAAGAAAATATGCAGGTGAAATTAGAAACTTTGAAAGCACTGCGTTCTAATAAGAAAGTGATTAAGCTGTAAAAGAAACAAGGTAAAAGGCACAAGATACAAAACACAAATGTTTGACACAATATGCTTATTTGATCTGTAGAAGTTAAGAGTTGATCTGACAAATGGGATTAAATTTAAGTAACCACACTTATTTCATAACCCCAAAATGTCAGATCATGAACTCAGAAACTAAGTTAATCAAAACCAAGTTAGGGCTATTGCAACTTGCAGAAAAG
>JBQCHB010000571.1:0-7720 GCA_051955075.1 Flavisolibacter sp. | reverse complement strand
CAATAGTGCTAGCCCTTGCCAATTCCGGTACCTACTCTGGCGTAGTTGTAAATGCTCGCAAAAAATATGAAGCTGAAACAGTAGCTAAAGAGGTAAGGGCCACTGGAAAAAAATGCGATTCAATTGCCATCATGGCAGATGTTTCCAAAGAAGATGCGGTAAAAAATTATGTAGATGAAACCGTAAAGGCTTTTGGACGTATTGATGGGTTATACAACAATGCAGGCATTGAAGGAAAACAAGCTGCAATAACAGCGTATGATGTAAACATTTTCAAAAAAGTAATAGACATTAATCTTATGGGCGTTTACTATGGGCTGCGGTATGTTATTCCCGTTATGCAAAAACAAAATTATGGTCGCATTGTAAACGTAGCATCTGTCGGGGGCATTCGCGGTGTACTAAACCAGGTTGCCTATGTGGCAAGCAAACATGCCGTATCGGGTATGACGAAAAACGCGGCACTGGAATATGGAAGGTATGGCATTAATACCAACGCTATTGCACCCGGAGCTATACTCACGCCAATGGTTGCTGAGGCATTCCGGGAGGTGAATCCTAACGACCCAAAAGCAGCAGAAACAGAATACGCGCAGCGCAACCCTGTCAAAAGATTAGGCTTGCCGACGGAGGTAGCCAAAGTAGTTGCCTTTCTTTTGAGTGAAGATGCTTCTTATGTAAATGGGCAAACCATTGCTATTGACGGGGGAGAATCTAATATTTACGGAAATGTATGATAGGTAACAATTACAACAGGTATTTTTAAAAAGCGCGATGATGGATTTGCCAGCAAGCTGTTAGCGCAAGTGTCCTAAGGAGGAGACAAATACTTTCCGCAGAATATTTGCGCCATTAAAGGATTTCCGTAGAACGTCCAGAAGCACGTAAATGCAGATAAATTTTCTGTGAAGCGGCTAAGTCGTCTGCCCAACGATGTAATTTTAAACCTTTTTCATTTTTATACTTATAATTTTGGTTATTTTAGGATGAACAACTTTTAGGTTTGTACAAAACTGCCGCTAAATGAATAACTTCTTATTGCGCAAAATTGTAATTTGTGTGTGAGCCTAAGTGCCCCGACTATCCCAAGTAAATAATTTTAAATAAAGAGATGTGTTGCTATCCTCAGTTTGCAACTCAGGACATTCTCATATATTTGTTAGATTGCCAATCTTTCAAAGGACGGCAACTCTGATTTTTCTTATTTCCCTCAACATAAAAATCGCTGGAATTTATCGCTTACTGTATTTTGATATCCGGCTTTAGCAGATTTAAGAACAGTCATTACATAATCCCGATATCACTAAATTGTGAAATTTGGCTACATAACCTTCAGGCAGCGTAACTGAAATTTTCCTTTCCAAACATTCCACCTTACCACATTGAAGACACCTGAAATGAACATGATTATGGGAATGCACCTTTTTTTTCTCACCGCAATTGGGGCAAAAGGCAAAGTATTGTTTGCCGTCATCACCCACTATTTTATGGACTTTGCCATCTTCGCAAAACCTGTTAAGCACGCGGTAAATGGTGGCCCTGTCAATAGCAGCATCTAAACTGTCTTGTATCATATCGTGGCTCAAGGCGCGTCCGGAGGCTTTTAGCGCTTGCAGGATTTCAGTTTTTGATTGTGTTTCTCTTCGTTTCATAATTTTATTAATGCGACATTGTTACAAATTTAAATGAAAACAATATATTTGCGAAAAAAAGTAATTGCGACATGGTTGCAATAACAAGATATTTAATTGGTCAAAATATAATAACATGAATGATAGTAAGAATTATGAAGTCATCATCATTGGCGGCAGTTACGCCGGTCTTTCAGCGGCAATGGCATTGGGGCGTTCATTGCGAAACGTTTTAATTATTGATAGCGGGTTACCCTGCAACCGGCAAACTCCCCATGCGCATAATTTCATTACACAAGATGGAGCAAAGCCAGCAGAAATAGCCGCAGCGGCCAAAGAACAGGTTGCCAGGTACAACACGGTTACGTTTCTGAATGACCTTGCTGTAAGCGGAGAGAAGAGCGAAAATGGTTTTTCAATTACGACACATACGGGCAAAGAATTCATAGCCAGGAAGCTGGTTTTTGCTACAGGAATAAAAGACACCATGCCCAATATAAAAGGCTTTGCCGAATGTTGGGGAATCTCAATCGTACACTGCCCATACTGCCACGGCTATGAATTAAGAAATAAAAAAACCGGGATAATGGCAAATGGGGAACGTGCTTTTCACCTGGCTTCACTGGTTAATAATTTAACCGGTGATATTACTATTCTCACTTCGGGGAAAGCAGACTTTAAGCCACAACAAATTGAAAAGCTCAATAGCCATCACATAAAAATTATTGAAACTGAAGTTGCTGAAATAGAACATCAAAACGGCTCTATAAAAAACGTAATTTTTAGGAATGGTAATTCAGAAAGCTTTGAAGGCATCTATGCAAGTCTTCCGTTCACGCAACATTCTGACATACCCGTTTCGTTGGATTGTGAATTAACGGAGCATGGTTATATTAAAGTAGATGACTTCCAAAAAACAACCGTCGCGGGCGTTTACGCCTGTGGTGATAATTCAGCAATGATGCGTTCATTGGCTACTGCAGTCTATACCGGAAACCTGGCGGGTGCAATGATAAATAGTGAATTAACTGGTGAAGAATTTTAAAAGAAATACAAAATCAAAGTGCTATTTAAAAATAATAAATGGGTTTGTGATTAGAATAGCACAAGCGGAGATCTCGTGTGTTTGTAGTTTTTTTTTTTGAAATACCAGGACACAAAGACACAAAGTTATCTTAACGGTTCCTGCTCAGTGATCCTTAAAATACCACTTTGAATTATCGCTGCTAAAATCAAATGCGCCAAGTGTGGGTGAACTGTCTCCTGAAGATACCAGCGCTAATTTGGCATTACCATCCGTTTTGCTCTTCGACGTAGCGGAACATCCCTGTAATCCTAAGCCTGCTAAAATTACAAAGCTCCCCGCCAGCAATAATGTTTTGCGTTTCATGTTCATGGCAGATATTGTCTTTTTACAATTTATTTTTTAGAAAGAGTTAAGCATGCGTTCCTGCGAAACGATAAAAGAATTTTGGCTTTGTATCTCATGGCTGATAAATTGATGCTGACTCAGCACTAACAGGTTTGGCCTAAAGGAATAATGATGAGCTACAAGTCACTATCAGCAAGCAACTGGCGCAGGTCTCACATCAATTCTTTGTTTTCTTATATTTGAGGAAACGCCGAACTGCTGTTAGCGGCAATTCTCTTTTACAAACATCATAATAAATAAAACATGCAGACACTTGGACTTATTGGCGGGTTTAGTTGGGTTTCAACTGTTGAATATTATAAACTTATCAACCAGGGGGTAAACGATAAATTGGGTGGTCTTGAATTTCCTCAATGTGTTATTTACTCTTTTAATTATGCCGAAATCAAAAAGTATAGCAATACAGACAACTGGGAAATGACCTTCCAGTTAATTCTTAAGGCGTGTAATGATTTGAAATCATGTGGTATCACGGGTATCGTTTTGTGTGCGAATACAATGCACCTTATTGCAGATAGACTTGAACAAGAAACAGGACTTCCCGCCACTGCAACAGCCACAGAAATAGAAAAAGCAGGGTTGAAAAAAGTAGGTTTATTGGGAACAAAGTTTACCATGGAGCTTGACTTTTTTAAATCAAAGCTTCTTTACAAAGGAATTGAAGTCATCATTCCAAATGAAGACGATAGGGAATTTTTACATCAAACGATTTATGACGAATTGGGCAAAGGAATTTTTTCTGAACAAACGAAACAACGGTATTTAAACATTATTTCGGACTTAATGAATGATGGAGCAGAAGGAATTGTGCTTGGGTGCACCGAAATACCTTTGATTATTCAACAATCAGATGTTCCAGTTCCAATTTTTGACACGACATTACTGCATTCAAGAGCTGCCATTGAGTTTGCATTGACATAAAGATTTACTCATTATGCAGATGAATATTCATTTGATACTTAACTCAATCACTGCTGTCCTGAGTTTGCAACTGAACTGCAACCCTAATTTTTCTCATTTCCCCCAAAATAAAAATCCACCTTATTTCTTCCTTTACTGTATTTAATATCCGGCTGCCACGCGCGAAAGTATTGGTGAATCAAATTCAAATTCCAGGTAAGACTTGGTTTTTCTTGCCGGCGCCACAAATATCCTGAAGAAAATATTTTTTAATCAGCACAAAGGAAAAAGTAGATTTACTTATCCTAATTGTTTTATCAAATGAAACTCTTTACCGGAAATGACGTAATTACTGCCGTTACACAAAGCTTAATCACACCCGAACAGGTAAAAGCCGAAGAAGGCAAGCCGCTCAAAAACGAATCCACCGGATTTATTCTATTTTTTTCGATAGCTATCGGAATGCTGGTATTAGCTTATTTCACCAAAGATGTTCTGTTCGGTATATTCGGCGCTATAGTCACGATAGTCGTGATGTTAAGCCTTATCCAGGCACTCATTAAAAAAAGAGTTGTCAGGTCTATGCGTGCCGGTCATGTCTTAGCATCGGCAGCCATGGCAGGCGCCGCCAACGAACAAAAGGAAAAAGCCGCCGACATCCCTCTTTTTCAACTGGAGGTATATGAGCAAAATGAGCTTCCTGACCATGGCTTTTCTTTAAACCAACATCTTACTGAAGAAAAAAATGTTTTTAATATAGCACCCTTATCCATCTTTTATTTCTTCAATTTTTATTCGGTCAGCTCTTTAATGAATAAGGTCGCTGGCGGCTTCCAAAGGCATGGCCCGGTGTTTTACCTCGGCTCACCCGAAGATATTGGTTTCAGTAAACTGTGGAATATGTTTTCTATCACTAAGATTATGAAAAAGCTTTTACTTACCTCCCCGGAGCAGTTACATGATTCTATCAATAAATCATCCGTGATACCTGTTCCGCCTAAAACAAAGGGTTTGATGGCAGAAGATTACCTGACCGGCGCATACCCATCCAATGTTTTCTATTGCACAGATGTTATCTGGCAGCAGTGTGTGACCATTTTATTTGAAAAAACAAAATTTGCTATCATTGACGCCTGCGATTATACTTGCGAACGGGCGGGCCTTCAATGGGAGATTGGGCAGATTATTAATCATATAGCTACGAACCGGTTTGTTGTATTTATAAATTCCAAAACTGATATCCCTGCCCTCAGTTCATCTTTCAGGAAATGCTGGAATGAATTGAACGTTGATTCACCCAATAATATTAAAAACCCTTTACCGCTTCGATTTATTTTCAAGCAATGGCCAGACAGGAAAAGAGATAATAACTTTCATAAAAACATATTATTTACACAATATCATGAAGAAGCACTTTCTAATGACAATGTGGTAAATATGCTTTTAAAATCAGGTAAGGAGAACTATTAAGCCGGTTCTCGCGCCGCAGTCTGGTCTCCTGACCCACGGGCTTGAAATTGCATCTTACGAATGTTTCCCTCAAAATAAAAATCCGAAATATTTATTGCTTTACTGTATTTTTAAAATCCGGCGAAAGTATTGTTTGAATCAAATTCAAATTGATAATTAATTAAACATACAAGCAGTATCAATTACTGTTTTTATAAAGCTTATTATAGATGATGAGAAGAACAATTTGTCAAATATAACAGTCATGCTTAAACGAAAATCACAAAAATAATATGCACTGGTCACAGGTCACTGATCCATTTAATAATTTAGCACTGTCCGTATTGGTTGCTTTAGTGCCGATCCTTTTTATATTCTGGGCGCTAATCATAAAGAAGATGGAAGGGTATAAGGCAATTTTATTTGCTACTTTACTTGCGGTATTGATTGCTGTTTTTATTTACGGCATGCCGGTTAAATTATCTTTACTCTCTGTTGCGGCTGGCGCGTTGTATGGCCTGTTTCCGATTTGCTGGATCATTATTGCCGCGCTTTTTTTATTTAATATCACTATTAAGAGCGGGCAGTTCGAGGTCATTAAACATTTTATGGCATCTGTCACTTCCGACAGAAGGTTGCAGGCTTTATTGATCGCTTTTTCTTTCGGCGCCTTTTTGGAGGGAACCGCCGGCTTTGGAGCGCCTGTGGCCATCACTGCTGCAATGCTGGTGGGCCTTGGATTTGATCCACTCTATGCGGCTGGCCTGTGTCTTATCGCCAATACTTCCCCGGTGGCGTTTGGCTCCATCGGAATTCCTATTACGGTTGCTTCGCAGGTGACATCCATTCCTGAAATGGCTATTTCACAAATGGTGGGAAGAACGCTCCCGATTGTTTCTTTAATACTTCCGTTTTACCTGGTAATCCTGATGTGCGGCTTAAAAAAAACACGCGAAGTTTTTCCTGCTGTATTGGTATCGGGGTTATCTTTTGCATTGATTCAATGGGCGTGCTCTAATTTTCTGGGTCCATCGCTGCCGATATTCTTGCCGGAATTGGTTCTATCGTATGCCTGATGGTTTTCATCAAATTTTGGAAACCAAAAAACACCTGGCGATTTGCAAATGAAACGCCGCATATAATTAATAAGGAGATTAAATATTCGATGGCGCAAATCATCAGAGCGTGGTCGCCATTTATTATTTTAACCATCATGATCATCGCATGGGGATTGCAGCACATAAAAGAATTGTTGAATTCTTTTGGCCAAGTGGTGTTTTCATTTCCCGGAATTGATAACGTTATTATGGGTGTGGATGGTAAATTGATACCGCATGTTTTTAAATTTAATTACCTGTCTGCCGCCGGAACGGCCATTTTTTTATCAGCTATCATATCGGTTCCATTGATAGGATTGAGTTATAAAAGCGCGGCAAAAATATTTGTATCAACACTCAAACAACTCCTGTTTCCTATTATCACTATTGCTTCCATTCTCGGTTTTGCTTATTTGGTAAATGATTCAGGAATTATTTTAACCGTTGCCCAGGCGCTTGCAAAGACCGGCTGGTTATTTCCTTTCTTTGCACCTGTTCTCGGATGGCTCGGCGTATTCATTACCGGCTCGGATACTTCTTCCAACGCATTATTTGGCAAGCTGCAGAGCGTTACCGCCACTTCCATCGGCATCGATCCGGTGTTAACTGTGGCCGCTAATACTTCAGGAGGCGTTATTGGCAAAATGATTTCTCCTTCATCCATTGCCGTTGCCGCCGCTGCCGGAAATCTCGTTGGAAAGGAATCAAAATTATTCAGGTTCACGGTTAAACATAGTTTCATCCTGTTAACCTTCACCTGCCTTATTGTTTTAGCGCAAACGTATGTGTTGCAATGGATGGTACCTGCGTATGAATTGAAGCCTGCAACCAATGCTCCCATTAAACACGATTCCTTTCCAGGCTATATTTATTTTATTGCATTAGCGGCCATTATCAGCGTTGTTGCCATCGTGATTATTACAAGGAAAAAGCCTTAAAGAATAACCTTCTGCTTCGTGCGGTATCGCTTTTAGCATTGCCGCCGGTTTTGCAAAACTATAAAAAGGATTTTTGCTTTGGACTGCATAAGCATTGTCTAAAATAATATTGGTCGTAAGCGCGATTCATTTTCATCGAAATAAAAATCCTTCTTATTTTTTTCTTTACTGTATTTTTAATTCGTGGTGGCGCACATAATTTTAAATTGAAGTGCTAATGGTTGTTGTAAAAGGACGAGACAAAAAATTTTATCTTTTCTAAAAAACATTATC